>DMJN01000281.1:5083-5624 GCA_003451715.1 Gammaproteobacteria bacterium
ATACAGCTTGACCATGGGTGTTGAGCTGCTAAATTGGCTGCTGCTCAACCAAGCTGATGCTTCCGACCTTATGTGGTGGGTTTGGACCAGATATCCCCAGGCAACGACTTTACTCTGACCCACAAAAAATATGGATGCCAGATTGCCCAGTAGTAACCATTCAGTAGCCATAGCTTCGGAAGCGGCGCCTGATCTGTCGGAAGTCGGTGGTAAGGGGGCGTCGCTAATCCGGCTTAGCCAGGCGGGATTCAATGTTCCCCCGGGCTTCGTGCTCAAAGTGGATTTTTTCAGTGAGTGGAACCACACTCTGGCGGAATCTGATTTGTGGCAGCAGATGCTGCAGACCTCCCCGGATGATCTCGAAGCGATTACCCGGCGCTGTGACGCGCTGAAGGATTACGCCGCATCGCTGCGTTTTTCAGAACAGCAACTCGACCTCATTAAGCAATCAGCCGAGCAGGGCAATTCATATGCCGTGCGATCCTCGTCTCCTGAAGAAGACCTGGCTGACAGTTCTTTTGCCGGCCTCCATGAACTCCTT
>DMJN01000145.1 GCA_003451715.1 Gammaproteobacteria bacterium
ATCGCCCTGGGATCGACGCCCGGACCACGAATCTGCGCGTAGTTGTCACCGTGATTACTCATATCGACCTCTCTAGACGCCTGTTCCCAGTCCACTCCACGGCTATGCATCGCCGCAGTCTTGTCCCACAGATCACGCAGATAGGCCTGGAAATTCTCGATGGGTTGTTTGCTGCGCATAACTGGTCCGTGCCCCGGTAGCCAGGTGTCGAAATCGAGCGCCTTCAGGCCTTCCAATGAAGCGGGCCACTCATCGACATGGCCGTCGCCCATATAGGCCAGTCCGGGCAGCATCATATCGCCGGTAAAAGCGACTTTTTCCTGGGGCAGATAGATCACCACATCTCCGCCTGTATGGGCGCGACCGAAATGCAGCAATTGAATCTCCCGACTGCCATTGGCCACAACCTGGAACAGGGTCATCTGATCTTGCAGGGTTATGTTGGGTGGCGTCGGCACGACTTCCTGAATGGCGTTCATATAGTCTTCCTGCACGGCATGGGCCTGTTCCAGTTCTGCCTTCCTTCTTGGATCGGTTTCCGACGCCGCCTGCCGTTGCAGGTTGGCTACGGTGGCCGGGACCGGATCGGAAAAACTCCTGAAAGTATTTTCTTCCAGCACATTGCCGATCTCACCGCTTAATTTGGCACGGGTGAATTCGTGTCCGATAATTTCAACGCCTTCAGGAAAGGATTGGTTTCCATGGGCATGATCGAAATGGTAGTGACTGTTTACCAGATAGCGCACCGGCTTATCGGTGACCGCCGGGATAGAATCCAGCAACGCCCGGGACGCAGCCGGAGTCACATGGGAATCCACCACCAGCGTATCGAACTCACCTACCAATACCATGGCGTTACTCATGGTGAAGACGGCACCCGTACCGGTGACATGCCAGACTCCTTCGGCAACCTCTACGAATCGATGAGTATCCGTTTCGACGACATCGCCTTCCTGGGCAATGACCAGAGCTGGAACCCATAACAGAAAACAGACTAGTACTCGTGGTATGGAAAAGATTTTCATAATTACCTTCATTTCGTTTTTTTTAGGGCCGTGACAGGCCTTGTTTGTATCAGTTAACCCTCTCTCACAAGGGCGCGACCAGAAACATGGGGGGCAGTGCTCTTTACAGTAACCAAATTCCACAATTGAACGTCTTATAGCCAATAGGGAAGTACAACCCGCGGAGCCAATGCCGGAACAGCACAGTAGCGTACCGCCCCGGGAGTGTAAAGCAAGCCAGCTTTAATGATTTTCGCCAGAGAAAGTGGCCAAATTTGCTAAATTCGGAAGCAGAAAATCATGGAAAATATTACTAAACCATTGTTTTTATTGCTTTTTAAATATTGGCAAGCTTATTGCGCAAACAAGGGCAGAAGAAATAGTAGAGAGGGCGTTATTTAGTCGAGCTAGATTCGATAATACATCAGACCCTTCGCGATCACTCAGCGAACCAGAACACAGCCTGCCGGGGATGCGGGCAAGAGGAAGAACCAATGAAAGCAATTAGTCATAAAATCAGCTTCAGCACTGCCACAGCGCTGGCCATGCTCCTGGGTAGCTATCTTTACTCGGCATCGGCCGATGCCGCCGATGTGCGTGACATCAGTAAAATCAATTCCGGCATCACTGTGGAGGCGGATGATCGTGTCGGTGATGTCTCTACCGTCAACGGCGGTATTCGCCTCGACCGGGGCGCCAATGCACAGGAAGTTGCCACGGTAAACGGCGGTATCGAACTGGAAAACGGGGCAGTTGTGGAATTGGCCGAGTCAGTAAACGGGGGAATTCGAGTCGGTCAGAACGTCACTGTTAACGGTTCGCTGGAAACCGTCAACGGCGGAATCCACACCTCAGCAGGTACCGTGGTCGAGGATCGAGTGGTGACTGTAAATGGTAGAGTGCGACTAAATAACACCCAGGTTGGCAGAGACGTACAGACATCCAATGGAGACATCGAGATCCGTGAAGGCAGCACCATTGAAGGCGATGTAATCATCGAGGGACGCCGCTGGTGGGATCGGCTGTTTGGATTCAGCCGCCGACCCCCTGAGATCACCATCGATTCCTCCTCGACGGTAAGAGGCGATATTCATCTGCATCGCCGGACTGAGCTTAATATCGCCGACGGTGCAGAAGTAGGAGAAATCATCGAGCACTACTAGGTGATAGAAAATTTAGATGCACAAAAAGTATACGCTATTCCATACGCTCGTAATGACCCATCAGCATACCCGTGGCCAGCACGTGGCCATCGATCGCTTCGAGCAAGGTCGCCTTGTTCAGCCCAGGCTCGAGACCGAGGTCAGCATCCAGCGCATAGACGCGGAAATGATAGGAATGCAGCTGACCATTGGCGGGTGGACGAGGCCCAAAGTAGCCGGGACGACTGGTACCATTCAAACCATTGATAGTGCCCGCAAGGCCAGCGACACCTGCTATTTCCGCATCGGAAGACAGGCCTGCCGGCAGGCCGGCGGCAGCGGCGGGAATGTTGTACATAACCCAATGCACAAAGGGTTCAGGCATCATGCCGATCTCGACGACCTTGGGATCATCACAAATCAGAGCCAACTGTACCGTACCGGAGGGCAGGTTCGACCAGGCCAGATCGATAGAGGTGTTATCCCCATAGGCAGAATTAGCTTCTGGCACGGTACCATGGTGATCAAAGAGTGAACTGGTGACGGTTATTGTCTCAGGGATATCCTGGGCAAAACCTTGGACAGCAAACAATAGAGCTGCCGCTGCGCTTAGGGTGGTAATCAACTTCTTCATGGGTATCTCCTCGTAGTTTTTTATTGTCGCGTCTTATTTATTCACTGCGTATTCGACATCTTCCGCCTTTTCACGCAGTAGATATTTCTGAACCTTACCTGTAGATGTTTTATCGATGGGACCGAATGCTACTTTCTTAGGTATCTTGAAGCCAGCTAATTCTTCCCGGCAATAGCCGATAAGCTCATGTGCTGACATTTCCTCGCCTGACTTGAGGCAGACGAAGGCACAGGGCACTTCCCCCCATTTCTCATCAGAACTGGCCACCACGGCAGCTTCCAATATTTTGGGGTGCTTGAACAGTACCGATTCGACTTCCAGTGACGAGATGTTTTCACCGCCAGATATAATGATGTCCTTGGAGCGGTCCTTGATCTGGCAATAGCCATCTTCATGCCAGACTGCCAGGTCACCGGAGTGAAACCAACCCCCAGCAAACGAAGCTTCTGTAGTCTTCGGATTCTTGAGATAACCCCGCATCGTCAGATTGCCGCGCATGAAAATCTCACCCATGGTCTTGCCATCCTTCGGGACGGGCTGCAGCGTCTCCGGATCCGCCACCATAAGCTCATCCTGCAGCGACGTACGCACACCCTGGCGCGCCACCACTTCAGCCCGATCATCGACGCTCAGGTCGGCCCATGCATCCTGTGGAGCACACACCACGCAGGGACCATAGGTTTCCGTTAACCCATACACATGGGTCACGTTGAAGCCCATTTTTTCCATCCCTGCAATGACTGCGGCAGGAGGTGCAGCACCGGCTGTCATGCAGTTGATTTCCTGTTCGATGCCCTGCTTCAGTGACTCCTCGGCATTCAGCAACGTATTCAGCACCACTGGCGCTCCACAGAAATGGGAGACTCTATGTTCCTTAATGGCATCGAAAATTGCCTTGTCTCTGACATGTCGAAGACACACGCTGGTGCCGGCTACTGTGGCAAGGCTCCAGGGAAAACACCAACCATTGCAATGGAACATCGGCAAGGTCCACAAATACACCGGGTGGGCCGTCATATTCCAACTCACGACATTGGATAGCGCGGCCAGGTACGCACCGCGATGGTGAAACACCACGCCCTTGGGATCGCCTGTAGTGCCCGATGTATAATTTAGAGCTATCGCCTGCCACTCGTCTTCTATCTGAAAACAGCGATATTGTTCTGAGCCGGTGTTAAGAAACTCTTCGTAGCTGGTTTCACCCAGCAGCTCTCCCCCTTCGAAATAGGGATCGTCTATGTCGATCACCGTTGGTTTGTATGCACTCAGTGCAAGGGCGGCCTTAATGGTCTCGCTGTACTCCCGGTCGGTGAACAGCACCTTGGTTTCCGCGTGTTCCAGGATGAACGCTATGGCCTTCGCATCCAGTCTTACATTCAGCGCATTCAAAATCGCCCCGGTCATCGGTACACCGAAATGCGCCTCGAAGGTTTCGGGTGTATTCGCCCCCATAAACGAAACGGTGTCGCCCTTTCCGATGCCTAAGTTCCGCAGTGCCGAAGCCAGCAAACAACAGCGCTGATAAGTCTGCGCCCATGTATAACGCGTATCACCGTGAATAATCGACAATTTGTCAGGATAGACACTGGCAGATCTTTCGATAAAGCTCAGTGGTGTGAGGTGGGCAAAGTTAGCCTGGTTCTGATCCAGGTGCTGTTCGTAGATATTAGTGGCACTCATGGGCTGTAAAACTTCCTATAACTGGCAATACTTTGTGTTCTTCTAAGCATCTCTTGCTCGGTTAGATGAAATCCATGTCTCCGGCAGTAAGCCACCAGGCACCGTAGAGGGTCTCGGCGCTGGGTCCTGGATTCCAACTATTACAGGGTATCTCAATCCCCAATTCATTCACAATCGCCCCTTCAAGCTGGATCGAATCCAGCCAGGATTTGGTAATCCACATTTTCAGACCAGTGACCTCATCATCTTCTGCAACTACCTGATTTAATTGAGCTATTGCTCTCTTTATCGACGACAGCGGACAAATCAGATCCATCAGCAACTGCCGCTCACCCTCACGCTTCAATACAGCGATTGCCCATGCCTTGTGGGCATCGCCTTCGCGCAATACCAGACACCGATAGTGCCCGGCAATACCGAAGGGATGATCATAATAGCGATATTTCATGTATTGCCAGTGGCGCATGCCGATAATGCCCTCGGCAAAATCCGGTGTCATCTGCTGCCACAAGTTGTCCAGTTCCTGTTGCTGAACGGGATCTTCTATGTCGAGTACAGTGTGACCCCCCTCATCCAGGTTCAGATTTTCTTCTGGTGGAGAATAAATCACCTCAACATAGGCATCGGTCTTTTCATAAAGCCCTAATCGAAGTGCAATATTCATCGTGGGTTGATTTGGAAATCCGAATCCTAACAGGTGATTCACGGTGTTGCCGATCTCGCGCTCCAAAAAAGTTGCCGCAGTCTTGAAGAAAAGGCTACTCTTTCCATAATGTCTGCGAATCTCGGGTAGCACCATCACATCGCCGGGTTGAATCGCCATGGATGGACTACCAAAATAGATTATCTCTCTAGGTGCGCCCCCGTAATGGGAAACTATTTCGCCACCCCGATGCTGCCTGGCAATTACACACTTCCCATCACCCAATTCATACTTCCAATGCCACAGAGCTGGATCAAACTCTTTACCGAAACTCTTTTTGAACAGATCTGCAATTTCATGTGGCTGAAAGGAATGAATATCACTGTATTCCGCATTGACATACTCACCGGTAGGATTAGCCACCTTGTTCAGACGAAATAGACGAAAACACCGGCGCCCGCTGTTGAACTCATGGTTGACCCCCTCGAGTTGCTTTTCCAGCTCTGCAATATCCTCATCAGTGGCTACCTTCTGATCCACCAGGGTGCTTCCATGGTGTCGCAGCAGGGAAACAAATCCAGCCAGAGAGGATTGTGCTTCCAGCGTCAATTCCTGATCAGAAACCAGATCGTAGCCGAGCCGATCGGAGAGTTGTTTAAATGAACTGAGATTAGGCAGGGTCGATCGTTCGATTGAAGAATCATCATCGAGATACTCACCGAAAACAATCAGGCTCCCGTCACCTTTAATTAATTCACGGCATTTGTTCAGAATCGGCAGCTGATCCAGATAATGATAGGAACCTTCAACGACTATTACATCAAAATCCGCACCTGAATTTGATGCCAGTAAATCGGATTCCTGTAGATTCAGATTGTTACCAATATCGGTAGCCCCACTGAATTTGCCGGCGCTGCTTAACCAGGTCGTTTGCAGGCCCTGCCGAGCACATTTTACCGCCAGCTCTCCCAGGCTATGCCCGGCCAGTAATACTCGCTGCTTATGCTGAATTTCGGAGCCTATTTCTTGCCAGAGACACTCGTCGAAGCGCCGTTGCATCTCGAGCACAGATTCTGAATCAGTCCTGTCACCCAGCGCAGGACGGTCTCCACCCAGGCCGTAGTGCAAAAAATGGCACTCACCGAATTCCAACTCGAATACTTTTGCGTAGAGTCGCTGTCCAGGAAGAAGCAGATCTGCGTTAATTGTTACCAATGTTAGTACCTCGACCCCGCTTAATTTTGGAGTGCAGAGTTCACCAGTATGTTCAGTGTTAGGCGCAGTAACGCAGGCCTAGCCCGCTAAGTCAAGTTGCTGCAACGCCACAATGGACATACTGGTGAACTCCCGAAGGGCGGGCCTCTCAGCATTCATCTGCTGCGTTGCTTTCGCTTGATGGAGCGCAGGCTACGACGGCGCAACAGCGCCTCGCATATAAACGCTGAGAGACCCGCTGCACCCGAAAATTAACCGGGGTCGAGGTACTGAAGTGCCGCTCACGAATTACTATCAGGGCGTTGCAATATAACCCGGAGGCATTGCTTTGCCTAGTGAGAGTAGCCCTTCAGTGGGGGTTCCGGCTACAGCACTCGTGAATTTCGACAACCGCCCGCAGCATCGCCGTTTACACTGGCCGACGCCACTCTTCTTTGCTTTGAGGTAGAATAGGGCTATGTCACATACCAACAGACTGGTGGAGCTGTTCGATATTGTACTCCCGGGCCGTGGCCAGAATACTGGCTCAGCCAGACAGGGATTACAGATTCTTCTGTTATTACGCTTCTTTGTCACTATCGTAAGCGCGCTCGGCCTGTTGCTCTTCCAATCCCTGTCAACCCTGGAAGTGCCAATAGTTTTCATTCTATGGCTGATTGGCGCCGTGATGATCTCGGTATTGCTCGGCTATTGGCGCCTAAAGGCATCGAGGGTAGTTAGTAATCTGGAACTATTTTGCCACCTGCAGGTCGATGTGGTGTTTCTCATCATCCTCTTGTTAAACACAGGTGGCGCGGGTAATCCCCTGATCTCGTATTTGTTGGTGCTGCTCGCTGTCACGGCGACGCTGCTACCTCGTGTCTATGTGAATTTATTCGCCGTGGGAGGCATTCTCATCTACACATCATTTCTACTTATTGACCTGCAAGTCGAACAAGACATTGCCGCGGGAACGATAAATCAAGAGACCACGTTTCAACTTCACCTCGTGGGGATGTGGGTAATCTTCCTGGTAAGTGCTGTTTTGATCAGCGTACTTATTACCCGTATGGTAAGTGCGATACAAGATAGAGAAATCAATCTTGCCAAGTCACGAGAAAATGAAATGCGTAGCGAACAATTAGTGGCAATAGGCACCTTGGCAGCAGGTACGGCCCATGCCCTGGGGACACCGCTTTCTACAATGGCAGTATTGCTAACCGACCTCGACAAACTCGACGCGAACGAATTGGGCAGTGATGAGATCAAAGGCGATATCTCTGTGTTGAAACAACAGGTAACTCGCTGCAAACATTCGCTGACTCAATTAGCCCGTTATTACAACAAGGACAATCCTGACCAGGAGGATAACCTTACCCTTGCAGATTTCGTTAATGACATTCAGGACTACATCGTCAATGTTCATCCCGCAGCACCCGTTAGCTTCACGCTGCAGGGAAGCGAAGACTCGCAAGTGGTCTCCAATCTCAGCGTAAAGCACGCGGTTATCAATATCATTGAGAATGGCATCAAGGCGGCAAAGACCCAGGTGGATGTCACCTTCAAGATCGTTAGTGATAATCCATCCCATTTTGAGATCTCCATCAACGATGACGGCCCGGGTATTCCCTCGGAAGTTATGGAGCAGTTGGGAGAACCGTTTATTTCGATGCGCAGGGAAAGCATGGGACTCGGCATATTTCTGGCCAATGCTACTATTCAGAGACTCGGAGGCACTATCGAGATGTTTAATCTGAATCTGGGCGGCGCCCTCACCCTGATCAAGCTACCACTACCAAGCTACCAACAGGCTTAATTGAAACATGGAAAATGCACACATCCTCCTGGTAGAAGATGATGAAGTTTTTGCAGAGGTAATCAGCCGTGCGCTCTCCCACCGTGGATATGAGGTTTCCCATGCTCAGGACAACGCGCAAGCCAGGCGGCTAATCGGTAGCTGCAAATATGAATACGCCATTCTGGATCTCAATCTGGGCGGCGAAACCTCCCTGGGGCTGATTCCCCGGCTCAAGCAGAGCGCTGTCGCCATACGCATCCTGATGCTTACCGGCTATGCCAGTATTGCCACAGCCGTGGAAGCGATAAAACTGGGGGCTGATAATTATCTGGCAAAACCCGCCGACGCTGACGAAATCCTCAGTGCGCTGCTAAGCGAAGATCAGTTGCATAGCAATATTGATTCACTGCAACCCACGATAGAACCCATGTCAGTGAGACGCCTGGAATGGGAGCATATTCAAAAGGTATTGCAGGAGAACGACGGCAATATCTCCGAAACCGCAAGACAACTTAAGATGCACCGCCGCACCCTTCAGCGAAAACTCCAGAAACACCCCGTTGCAAAGTAAGCGTCACTGATTTTCAGAAAAATTTCGCATTCACCGCAGCAGCTACTACTCTTAAACAGTACAGGGATGTACTGTCATTTGCTGAAGGCAAATGCGAGCTGGCAAGTCACCAGGAAAATCACACTTTTACACCTGTGAGTTGCCAGCGACACTGTAAAAGTCCAGGGACGGACCTTTTACAACATAATAAAGAGTACATGGATGTATTGCCATTTGCCGAAGGCAAATGCGAGCTGGCAAGTCACCAGGAAAATCACACTTTTACGCCTATGATTTGCCAGCGACGCTGTAAAAGTCCAGGGATGGACCTTTTACAACATAATAAAGAGTACAGGGATGGATTTTGTCGCTCACGATAAGCGACAGATTATCTCCTGGAAAGAGGTGCCATACTCAAGTGCCGACCGCCGTCAACAATAATAGTTTCCCCGGTCACTACCTGTGGGCCACTGATGAAATAGAGTATGGTATCGGCCACTGTATCCGCTGTCGCCGTAATCCCCAGCGGGGCATTCTTGCGATTAAAATCCAACAGGGCCTGGTAGCGTTCCTCTCCAAAACCATCTTTTAACCAGTCGCCTTCGATGAAGCCAGGGCACACGGCATTGATGCGCAATTTCGGAGCCAGGGCGCGTGCCAGCGAAAGTGTCATTGTCACCATGGCGCCTTTGGATGCGGCATAGGCGACACAGCTTCCGAATCCTGTCACTGCAGCGATCGAAGCAACATTAACAACAACACCGCCTTCATCCTGATCCTGCATCTGCCCATTGACTGCACGAACCATCTGGTAGGCACCAATCACGTTTACTCCATAGATACGTTGAAAATCGTCTTTATCGAGACCGTTGAGATTGGCGTGATCGACAAATTTGGTAGTCCCGGCATTGTTTACCAGCACATCGATACGGCCCCATTTATCGATGGCTGCCGTAGCCATGGCGATGCAATCGGCATCCTCTGCCACATTTGCACGCAGTATCAGTGTTTCGACGCCATGGCCTGCGCAATCCGCCGCGACAGCATTGGCCCCCTCCTCATTGGAGTTGTAATTGATCAGAACATGACATCCTTCAGATGCAAGCAATCGTGCCGTTGCAGCTCCAACCCCACTGCTTGATCCAGTCACTATGGCGACTCTGTTTGCTAAATCTTTCACGCTTGCCTATCTCCGTTTAGATCAGGGACTGAGCGATCAAAACTAGCACAATTCCAATGAAATTCCTGCATTCCTCAGATTCAGCCGAAACGCCCCAATTTTCTGATAATGCGAGTAAAAATACATTGCATTTATAAGCAAGGTCGTTACAATACGTAACACTTCTGTAGTGAAGAATTATCGGGCATCGCCGTGAATACTACGGAATGCGTTCCAGCCAGACACCCGTAGAATCGGGAAGATCTAACAACAGGGACGCACCACCCAGGTAGAAAAAACAAGCCGATTTGCATTCGGAGGGCTGGATATCTTGTCTCTTCAAAGCAGATGCTTGGCGGTATGCGCAGTGAAGGCTTTAAGAACTGGTTTGGTAAGCGTGGCACTTTGGAGGCAGGAGTGAAAAAACAGCAGTTGGTAGCAGTAGCAATCTTCGGATTGGTTGTGTTGTGGTTGGTTATTCCTCACAACGCAGAGACCACAATAGATGAATCCTCGGAAACTCCCAAGGTGATCGTCGCAATTCCCGAAGGCGAAGCTGCTTCGGAAAATGCCAACATTATTACCGTCCGTGCGAAACAAATCGGTCCCCAGACTTACATAGAACAAATCAGAGTTCGAGGTCGCACACAGGCTTATCGCCATGTCGAAGTGCGAGCCGAACAGGCTGGCCGCATAGTTAACAATCCTGTTGCCCGCGGTGCCCGCGTGAGCGAGGGTGACATATTATGTGAGATTGCCATAGACAATCGGGAAGCCGACCTGCAAGAAGCGACCAGCCGCCAGGAACAGGCTCAATTCGAATATGCGGCCGCGCTGGACCTGCAGGAACGTGGACTACAATCAGACGTCGCCGTATCGCAACTGAAAGCAGCACTGGAGTCTTCCAAGGCACAAGTAACTCGTGCGGAATTAGCGCTGCAGAAAACCAAAATAATCGCCCCCTTCGACGGCATCGTGGAAACTCGTAACGTAGAGATGGGTGATCTTTTGAATGTAGGGACGGTATGCGCATCCATTATCGATGATAGCCCTATGCTGCTGGTTGGTCTGGTACCCGAACAGGACGTAAGCGCACTGAGCGAAGATGCAAGCGTTTCTGGTCGTTTACTGAGTGGTGAACTAGTCTCTGGTACGGTGAGCTACATTGCACGCGCGGCCGATCCGATCTCCCGCAGCTATCGCATAGAAATCGAAGTGGACGCAAAGCATGAAGACCTGCGTGAAGGAATCACAGTCGAGCTAATGGTTGATGCGAATGAGATTGCCGCCCATCTGATCCCGTCTTCTGCCCTGACACTCGATGACAGCGGCAGTGTCGGAGTCAAGATTATCGACTCCAGCGACAGCGTGATGTTTCAACAGGTTGAGATCGTGGGTGATAACACGAATCAACTGAATCCGGGAATCTGGGTGAAAGGACTTCAGGGCAGCGTAACCCTGATCACACTTGGACAGGAGATTGTCTTCCCTGGCCAGACCGTACAGGCCAATTTCGATTGGGATAAGTAGCCGCAGCAGTAAACCAAGAGCCCTTTCATGAAAACTTACATAGACGCGGCAATTTCCAGGTCTCGTACCACACTGAGTATTTTCGCGGTCACCATGGTCGCTGGCCTGGCAAGCTATCTGTCGATTCCGGTAGAGATGTTTCCCGATATACAGGTGCCCATCGTGGTAACCACCATTATCCATGAGGGTATTTCACCCGAAGATGCCGAACGTCTGCTTACCAAGCCGGCTGAACTGGAACTCAAAACCATTGATGGCATAACGCAAATCAGCTCCTTCTCCAGCGAAGGTGCCGCCACCCTCATGACCGAATTTGATATCAGTTTCGAATCATCCACTGCTCTGGCCGAAGTAAGAGAGGGGATCAATCGGGCCAAGGCACGCTTTCCGCAATCCACCGAAGAACCCATTATCCAGGAAGTGTCGGCAGTACAGATGCCTATCGTACAGATCGCTATCGGCGGTGAAGGAGTGCCAGAACGGGTATTGCTGAGAATAGCCGAAGACCTGCAGAGAGAAATTGAGATCCTGCCCCAGATCCTCGAGGCACCGATGGTTGGCAATCGTGAAGAGCTACTGGAAGCCATCATCGATCCTTCCAAGCTGGAAACCTATGGCATTCCCAATAGTGCCATTGTGCAGGCTGTCACCAGCAATAATCGACTCATTGCCGCAGGTCAGGTGGACACCGGTCAGGGCAGCTTCTCGGTGAAGGTTCCTGGCCTGATAGAAAGTGCCGAAGACCTGTTTAATCTACCCCTGGCATCCACCGATTTGGGTGTCATTACAGTGTCTGACATTGCCGATGTGAGGAGAACGTTTAAAGACGCGACCCGCTATTCCTATGCCAATAGCACCCAGACGATTTCATTGAATATCATGAAGCGCAAGGGAGCAAATATTGTCGAGGCCATGGAACAGATC
>DMJN01000235.1 GCA_003451715.1 Gammaproteobacteria bacterium
AGCGGCGCGGCGTGGAATTCGCCTCGCAGAAACTCTGAATGAGCAACAGTTCGCAGAGAAACTGACACAGCTGTTGAAGTACCACAATTTCCTGCTGCAACAGTACTACGAAGGTGAGCCTGTCGATTTTCAGAAAACTTTTGATGACAGCATGGCATTGGCGGAACAGGTTAAACCGATGATTGCCGATACCATCGACATCCTGCACGGCCATCGAAAGCAAGGCGACAACATCCTGTTTGAAGGCGCTCAGGGATCATTGCTGGATATTGATCATGGCACCTACCCCTTTGTGACTTCTTCAAATACCACTGCCGGTGGCACCGCAACGGGTAGCGGGTACGGTCCGCTATATCTGGATTATGCACTGGGCATCACCAAAGCCTACACGACGCGAGTGGGTTCTGGACCGTTTCCTACCGAGCTATTCGATGATGTAGGTAAGCACCTCGCTTCAGTCGGTGTAGAGAAAGGAGCGACTACTGGGCGGGATCGACGCTGTGGTTGGTTCGATGCGGCCGCGGTAAAGATGGCGACGCGAATCAACAGTGTGTCGGGAATCTGCCTGACCAAGCTGGACGTGCTCGATGGATTGGACAGCGTGAAGATCTGCACCGGTTATCAAGGCGTGGGTGAGAATACTTCAGGCAGTCTGATGGATGTAAATATTTTCAAGAATCTGCAACCGGTTTACGAAGAACTGCCTGGCTGGAAGGAATCAACTTTTGGTGCTAGAAGCCTGGATGACATACCTGAGAATGCCAGAAAGTACATAAAGTACATTGAAGATTTGGTAGAGGTGCCAGTTGACATTATTTCGACAGGTCCAGACCGGAAAGAAACCATTACCTTGCGACATCCATTCGGTTCCTAGCCAGAGTTGGCGCGCACAGAATCCCATAAACATGCAGCTCCTCGAGCGCCACTGGCATCACCGAAACCCGGTGGTGAGAGTCGCGTGAGAATCACATCCGTAAATACAAAATCCTGCAAATAGGCCGGCACTGCGCGATATAGCTCGGCAATATTGGATAAGCCACCACCGAGGATAATCACATCGGGATCGACTACGTTAATGACAGTAGCCAGGCAGCGTGCTAATTGCTGGCAATAGCGTTGTATACAATCAATTGCTGCTTGCTCACCACTTTCGGCCAGTCTGGCAATCTCGACCGCCTCCAATTGGGTTGCCGTGAGTTCGGAGAAGGTCTGGGAAAGGCCGCGCCCGGACAACACGGTCTCAATACAGTTAAGGCGGCCGCAGTAGCAGGTTCGATCTTCAGCGATGAGTTCGCGTACAGAGTGGGGTATTGAATTATGACCCCACTCACCGGCGATGCGATTGGGGCCGGTCAACAGTTGCCTGTTAACCACGATTCCACCCCCGGTTCCGGTGCCCAGTATGACGCCGAACACGGTGTCGGAATCTTTACCCGCACCGAAATGAGCCTCGGACAGGGCAAAACAATTTGCGTCATTCTCCATTCGAATTGCATAACCCAGGCTCGCTTCTATATCTTTTTGTAAGGGTTGGCCATTGAGGCAGATGGAATTGCAATTCTTCATTAGTTCGCTCGGCAGCGACAGAGTGCCGGGAGTGCCAATACCGACGGAGAGCAAACTACTGGAGTGAGCCTGTAACTGATCGATGACATTGCAAATGGTTTCTAGGGTTGCCTGGTATTGCTCGCCAGGAGTGTCAACGCGAATCTTTTCGATGATCGATCCGGTGTCAGCCAGGATGATGCCTTCAATCTTGGTGCCGCCCAGGTCTACTCCAATCCTCATGCAAATTCCTTAGAATTCTTCCAGATGCATTCCTTGTGTCAGTGTCACTTGGGGCGCACACCAACATTGCCTTGCATAGTACTACAAACACTCTAAAATCGTCGGTCCGCCTGCATTTTGCAGTGCGGAAATACCAAGATTACAACGACAAGATACTCAAGTGACTCGAGCGCGCTACCAGCAAATATCTCTGCAAGATACGCCTTACTATCATTGCATTTCACGGTGTGTTCGGCGTACCTATCTGTGTGGTGATGATCCATTCACCGGTAAAAACTTCGATCACCGTAAGCAGTGGCTGGTGACTCGAATAAAACAACTGGCGGCGCAATTTTCTGTAGAGATCTGCGCCTACGCCATCATGAGCAATCACTATCACCTGGTACTTCATGTCGATAGCGAGAAGGCACTCGCATTCAGTGATGAGGAAGTCATTAAGCGCTGGACGGCACTTTTTCCCCGTAATGCAATTCTCATCGAGACCTTAAGGAAAAACCTGAAGACTAAGACAGCTAAGAATCAGCTGAATCGACAAATAAAATTGTGGCGTGAACGGCTGATGGACATCAGCTGGTTTATGCGCTGCCTCAATGAGTCGGTGGCCAGACAGGCGAATCGGGAAGATGATTGCACGGGTCGATTCTGGGAAGGGCGCTTCAAGAGTCAAGCTTTGCTCGACGAAAAAGCACTGATAACCTGCATGGCTTATGTGGATCTTAATCCGGTGCGTGCAGGAATGTGTGAGTCACTGGACAGCAGTGACTTCACTTCAATCCAGGAACGGCTGATTATTCATGCGAAGAAGGTAAAGAAGCGTAGTTATCGTCAGCACCGATTGTTGACTCGTCGCTCGGTCAAACATCTGATCGGTCGGCAGCCATCGGTCAAGCAGTCCAATTTGAAGTCGATGGGTGAATTGCAGGATTTCAGTGGATCGACGCTTCCAGTGACACAACACAGCTACTTTGATTTGCTGGAGTCTACCTGTAAGGCGCTGAGTCTGGCTGGAATTGATCGGAGCAAGGCTGTGCACGTACTGCGGGAAAAACAGACAGTTCTGCAGGGTATTGGAATTTCGCCTCAGGCCTGGCTCGACGGTGTCACCACATTTCACCGGCATTATGCTATTGCTGCTGGTACTCAAAGATCACTGCTGCAGTTTCACAAGAGCCGAATAAGAGCCGGTGTGGATTTCAAACATCCCCATAAGTGGATAAGGGGAATACATTCCGCTCGGCTACTATACGGAACCTGAGCAAGCCACCCTAACACTCATTCTCTTTCATCGAACCTCGGTGAAACTCCTGTTGCCACAAGCCTCGCGTATATCACTATTTACATCGAAAGATGCTTTTTGAAAGGCAATTTCAACCTAAAAGCTCACCCCTGCTCAAAAATCCAACAACAAAATTATTCAATTTCTAATATAGGACACCCAATTAATATATACATGGATGTCCCTATATAGTTTGTCTATGAAATGAACAGATTTTGCTAAGTATCAGAATTCCCAATAGATATTCCATGCTGGAATTGACCCGTTGCCAGGAGGGGGCTGGTAGAACATTTTATATTGGGTATTGGAAAAGGCCGGAAATATGGGAAAAATCACTATATATTGTTTGACTTTAACCGATTAACACTATATGTTGCGCTGCATAGTGTGGTCTAACTTATTGAATTTTCAGGGTTAGAATCCCTTTTTACAGTAACAACAGTAAAAAATTCTGTGCAAAAAGGCAGCAATTTAAGAACAAGAAGTACTATTAAGCTCTAAGCCAAAAATATTAATCAGAACACCAAGGCAAACTAAAAACATCACAAAATAAAGGTTAGCATTTCATTTGGCAGAAGCTGGAGTTATAACGAATGATTAAACTCGCGCAAGTAGTAGTCGAAGACCCAGCTAGCGATAAGGTGCAAGAAGTGGAACTCGACAGCGACCAACTTGACCTGAAAAAGAAGGTGGAAGACGAGATCAGGATGAAACTTGATCAGTTTGCCAAGGAGTTAGCTCAGGTTAGAAAGCAGCGAGAAGAACACTAGCATTTTGTCTCGCTCAGAAAACCACTTTGAATAGTCCGCTATTCACTGCCGCTGGACCTCCCCCCAAAAAGCCGTAGCAAACATCGAGCAGGCGCGACGCCATAGCGTGAATTGTGTCGCTATCTCTGATCCTGACTGTGAATCGACACTGTGCTCGCGCTACTATTAGCAATGCTTGCAGGACTCCTGAAAATGAAAAAGACAATCTCCAAATTGGCGATCTTATTGGCCTGTTTGCAGTTTTATGCTTGCGCCAGCTCTACCGTGTATACACCACTGCGAAGAGCGGAGCCTGCCATAGGCGCCGAACTCACCCGTGCCCCCAGAATTATCCGGCTTTACTTTAACGCGCTACCGGATGTGGCTCAGAGTAGTCTGATATTGATCGGACCCAGCGGCGAGCATCAGCTGCGCGGGATGCACACCATGGCCTCCGATGACCTGATGATAGAGATCATGGATCCAGTAACTACCGGGCAATACACGGTCGAATGGGTAACGGTAGTCGGTGAGGATCCTACTACCTACGCAGGTTCATTCAATTTTTCGGTGGCTGCCCAGTAAACGCTTAGCTTGACGGTTAATAGGAAGCGGTATTCCTTTTCCTGTATTTCGGCAACCCATTTCTTGTCACGATCATGAGCCCCCATGCCATGTGCCAGATACAGAAGATTTCTGATTTTGGATTTGATCCCAGGATGTCAGTCGAGATGGAATCCCTTGAAATGACTCTTCAGGCGGGTTGAGTTGCAGCCTATCGCGGCTTCAATCAATCCGTTGTTCGAATAACCAATCGATCAATTCTTCATTGGAATAGGCCGCATCCCAGGCATTGTGTCCCACACCGGGAAGTTCCGTGTAGTGCACTTCTGCGCCTGCGCCTGTCAGCGCCTCCACAATCTTACGGGATTCATCGACTGGTACCACGCGATCCGCATCACCATGGACGATCCACACCGATTTTGCAGCAAGATCCGCGGCCAGATCCCGATACGGCCCTGAACTCGTTTCCGGTAGGAAGGCAGGGAAGCGATCACCGAGCCCGACAAAACCACACACTGCGACCAAGGCTGCGAATCGCTCGGTATGCTGGTAACCGAGATACCAGGTACCGTTACCGCCCAGTGACAGCCCGGTAAGGTATTGCCGGGAACTATCTACTGTGAATTCCTGCATTGTGGCATCAAGCGCCATTATCGCGGCTCGCCCGGCGTCTCCCTGCCAGCTTTCAGATGTAGGCACCTGGGGGAATATGCCAATGGCAGGCCATCGTTGAGGATTTAACCGTATGGCTCTGCCCAATCCCACCTGGGTCTGTTTCAGGCCATCATCCCCTCGCTCGCCTGCGCCATGTAAAAAGAGAATTACCGGCCACTGTTGTGAGCCATCATAGCCACGCGGTATGTAGACCTGATACGGATGGTTTACACCATTCACGGTTACTGATCTATCCAGGAAGCCGGTTTCCTGTGCCAGCAGGACTTGCGGCAATCCGAAGGCGAATGCAAACACGAAAACGCGGAGTGACTTGAACATGGGGTGGATCCTCCTATTGGTGTGGGAACGAGTGTAGCAGCAAACAGGCATCGGTTAACAAAATAGCCGATTTCCACAACAGACGATTTAGTCCCTTCCGAATGGAAGGCGCTAAATGTAAACGGAGTGATCCAGCGTAGAACCTCAGGCAGAGGATCCCTAGCTAAAGCAGCAAATACACACCCAACACTATGAATAGGAACAGTGTCTTCGGCAGGTTCTGAGCAGACCTCAATTTACTTTCTTGTATTTCTGAGATTTCCATGAATCGAACACTAGTGCATCGGAAGTCAAAAAAGTATGGGTCAGGCGCACCATATAAATTTATACAGTAGTTTGCTAAACAGCAGCTCACCATGCCTTAAGGGATAACAGCTGCGGCAATGTGACGCATTTACTGCTGAGAATCCGAGGAATAGAGTCCATTGAAGCTCTGCAGCAACCGCAACGCCAGGCCAGACAATTCGTAGAGACCAGGAGTAGAACAGATCCTCTTTAGAAATTAATTTCGCTGGATCGGGGTCATTTAGATGACGCCGCATAGCACTGGCACTAGATCGGTGCAGGCAGATTCTTAACGAACCCACAAAATGGGGAGAAGAATGAATAACAACCTCAAAATCCTCCTGGCTACAGGCACTTTGATTGCAGGAGTTCCACAGGCAGCCGCGGATTTCCATCTGTGGAGCATCAATGAAGTCTTTACCACTGCCGATGGTACGATCCAGTTCATTGAGCTGACCACATCGGCAACGGGCCAAAACAATCTGAACGGACACACACTGGTAAGCTCGGGAACCGGGGTCGACCCCGTCACCTATAATTTCGATAGTAACTTAAGTGGTGAGACCGCTGACTCAACCGTACTCCTGGCAACCCAGGAATTCGCGACACAGACCGGACTACAACCCGACTATATTATCCCCGACAACTTCATTGCCGTCACTGGCGGCACACTCAATTTCGGCGAAGGAACCGACACGCTGGCCTACAATAAGGAGCAGTTGCCACTCAATGGCAGTCAGTCCATAGATGGAGGTGGCGCCGCTCAATCCGCGAGCCCGCTTAACTTCTCAAATCTTCCGGCGACTGTCGCCGTCGATTCTTACTCAAGTTTTGATGCAGCGACAGGAATCATGAACGTCCCCATGCTGGATGTGCCCGGAGTAGGTATTGCCAATGTCTCCTTCAGCGTGAACCTGGCGGCTGTAGAATTTACTCTGCTAGATGGCTTCTACCTCTATGGTGCAGGTATTTCAGCCGGCGCTACTTCTGCACAATTTCAGAATGGCAGCACGCTCTATATCCCCGGTCTAACGGTGGGCGATGAGCGCTACGAATTCAATCTCTCCATCGTGAACAGTGATCCGATTGTTTTCGGTAATCCGCAAGTGCTCGGTGTAACCAATGTGATGGCGGAACCCGAGCCAGAGCCCGAACCGGATCCGCAGGTAAGTATTGACCAGGGACAATCTGAATATGCCTTGCACTGTGAGGTTTGTCATAGCGCGGGTGGTTCAGGTGGTATCGGACCCAACTTGCAGAATCGGTCATATACATTTGCTTCTTTGCGCGACAGGATCGACCTTACTATGCCCCGGGGAACTGCAATCAATTGCGAAGATAGTGGCGGCTCAACCTGCGCCACAGACATTGCCAACTACATGATTGCTACATTTCAGTAGCAGGTAAATTTGAGGATACACATAAGCTGAATGAATCTTGTAGGCACTAAGAGAATTGATCATAGATTCTATAGCTCAGAACCAGATCGTTTTTTTAACAGCTAGTGACAGCGAAGCTTATGTATTTTTGAATTCTGACTTCTGGATTGAGGAGGGCATAGCATTTTATGGTATCGACCTTGTTTCAAAATAGTTCAAATTACACGGTTAGATTAGCTTGGAATATAATGTAGAAGAAAAACTAGCTTGTATTACGTTCTCTGGTAAGATTCACAGGATCCAAAAAACCGCCTATAGTAGCTATTGATTATGTTTTGCTGATTTTTCAGTGTACTACCTGTAGGATGAAGATGAAGGTCTGGGAGATTAGGTGGCGAAGTGAAATACCTCTATCTGGTTATAAATAGTTTGTGGCTGCTAGCTGGCCTGTTTCTGTATATAGGCATGGCTGATCCTGAGGAATTGGGGGCCTATATTTTTTCTCTGGGCTACGTCCTGCTACCCTTCATCCTTGCACTGTATGCCTCATTCAGGTATTTACGTGGAACCAGTGAAAAGCCAACGTGGGCGATAGGGGGTGTTGTTGCTGGATTCCTGGGCTGTCTGTTATATGCTGGCGCATATATCTATGCAGAGGGCAATGAGTATCTGGACTTGATATTAATCGTTGCACCTGCTTACCAGTTTGTGGGTTTGATAGGTGCTGGCGGAACTGCGCATTACATTGCTAGTACAAAAATGTTGGATTAGTAGCAGAACGCAGGAAATTTGCACTGTGCCACAGGCCGGACGTCCGTATCGGCCAATAATCTCGGAATGACCAACACCTCCGCTTTGACCTAAGCGGAACGCGAGCGTTTTATCAGCGAGCTGGGTAGTCCTCTCTGGCTCGAGGTCAGTGATCTGACGAACTTCAACGGAGTAACTACGAAGCAGGATAGTATGGTGCCCATGGCAGAGCAAAAGTACTTACATCGGCAAAGCTTATATTGTTGATCGAAGCCGCGGCCCAGGAGAGGGTGGAGCTTAGCGCTTTCAAAGCGCAGCTTTGAGCTAAGCGGAACGCGAGCGCTTTACCAGCGAGCTGGATTAGTACTCTCCGGCTCGAGGTCAGTGAGCTACCAACAGTCAACGGAGTTACTACGAAGCAGGATGAGATGGTGCCCAGGAGAGGACTTGAACCTCCACGACCTTTCGATCACTAACACCTGAAGCTAGCGCGTCTACCAATTCCGCCACCTGGGCATATAAAGAAAATATGCAGTCCCGTGCTACCTGTGCCACCAGATATATCAACGTCCTGTCGACGCTAGTGGACACTAGGAGCACGGGAGCGCAACTGTAGCGATGCTGCCCGTTTCTGTCAATATCCTTCTTCCACAGACAAGTCACATCAAGGGGTGTATACTCCGCCCATTCCTAATGCCCTCCCGTAAGTCTAAATCAAAAATGTCTTCCAAATCTTCCACCAATCGTGGCTCGGATTCCTATACCCACCCCATTCCCAGCCGGGATGCAATCATCGAACAGCTGGAGAAGGTGGGTAAGCCGATTGCCCATGCAAAGCTCTGCAAACAACTGGACATGCACGCCGAAGAACAGGTGGAAGGTATGCGGCGACGCCTCATTGCCATGAGCCGTGATGGCCAGATAATCAGCAACCGGCGTGGTGCGTACGGCCTGGCGGCACACATGGACCTTATCAAGGGCCGCGTGCAGGGCACCAAGGATGGAGTCGGGTATTTCATGCCCGACGATGCTTCCGGTGACCTGTTTCTCGGACTGTGGGAAATGGACAAACTGTTCGATGGGGATAAGGTGCTGGCACGCTTTACCGGATTCGATAATCGGGGCCGCAAAGAAGGCACTGTGGTCGAAATTCTGCAACGGCGCTATGAACAGATCGTGGGGCGATTCTATCGGGAACATGGATTCGGGATTGTGGTTCCGGACAGCAAACGAATAGCCCATGAGATCCTAATTCCGGAACAACAAACAGCCGGTGCCGTAGATGGCCAGTTCGTGGTCGCTGAGATTACCGAGTACCCCGCTCGACGCCACAAGGCAATTGCCCGCATCGTGGAGGTATTGGGAGACGTTGCAACACCGGGTCTGGAGATCGAAGTAGCGGTCCGTAGCCATGGTATTCCCCACCAGTGGCCTGCGGCGGTAAGCAAGGAATCCGCCCGGTTTGCCGAAGAAGTTGCCGAGAAAGAATTGGTTGGCCGATTCGATCTGCGTGACGTTCCCTTCGTAACCATCGATGGTGAAGACGCTAAAGATTTCGATGACGCGGTATTCGCCCATCGCCATCAGCGTGGCAACTGGACACTCTACGTTGCTATTGCCGATGTCTCCCACTACGTTTCCCTGAACAGCGCTCTGGATGAAGAGGCGATCACGCGTGGAACCTCAGTCTATTTCCCCGGGCACGTAATCCCCATGTTGCCGGAAAAATTATCCAATGGGCTCTGCTCGCTCAAACCCAACGTCGATCGGCTGGCGATGGTTTGTGAAATGGAGATATCAGCGCGGGGTGAGATGGCAGGCTACTTATTCTACGAGGCGGTCATTCATTCACACGCACGATTGACCTATACCGAGGTGGCGGACATCGTGCAGGAGCCTGGTACTGATACCCAGCAGAAGATACAACAGCGAATGCGCAGACGGCGCGGTGTGATCTCTGATCATCTGGACAATCTCCATTCGCTGTACAAGGCATTTCGCAGCCATCGCGAACGAAACGGAGCGCTGGATTTCGAGACAATAGAAACGCGCATCATCTTCGGCGAAGACAAGAAAATTCGCGAGATAGTGCCTGTTGAGCGCAATGATGCACATCGCATGATTGAAGAGTGCATGCTCCGTGCAAACATTGCCGCGGCTCAATTGCTGGAGAACTACCGGCTACCGGCTTTGTATCGTATTCACCAGGGTCCCAATCCGGACAAGCTGGAGAATTTGCGTGAGTTTCTTGGAGAATTGGGTCTGCATCTCGGCGGCGGTGAAGAACCTTCGCCAAGCGATTACCAGCAGACCATGCGGGTTATTGCAACACGCCCGGATCGACACTTACTACAAACCATGTTGATCCGTTCCATGATGCAGGCGGTGTACCAGCCCGACAACATCGGGCACTTCGGTCTGGGATTCCCCACTTATACACACTTCACCTCACCGATTCGCCGCTACCCGGACCTGTTGGTGCACCGCGCGATTCGTTTCCTGATTCGAAACCAGGCCGGGTCGCATCTGCAACGACATAAGGCAGCTCCGAAACTTCAACAGAACAAGATCTACCCCTACAGCAAAACCGACATGGATAGCTTCGGTGAAAGCTGTTCTGCCACCGAGCGTCGTGCCGATGCTGCCGGCTACAGTGTGCTCGACTGGCTGAAATGTGAATACATGCAGGATCATGTCGGCGATGAATTCGAAGGTACTGTATCCTCTGTTACCAGCTTTGGCCTGTTTGTCGAGTTGCGCGACATCTATATCGAGGGCCTAGTGCACATCACGGAACTGAGCAATGACTATTATCATTTTGACCCAGTGAGGCATTGCCTGGAAGGGGAACGCAGGCACACGGTTTATCGTCTTGGAGATACCGTTCGGGTAAGAGTCATGGGCGTCAATCTCGATGAGAAGAAGATCGACCTGCAAATGCTCAGCGATGGCTCGTCAGGCAAAGCATCCAAGGCTGGCAGGAAGGGCAAATCTCGTAAGGCCGACAAGCGTAGTGGGGACAAGTCAACAAAGCACCGAGCCAAGCGAAGTGACAAACAGAAGAAGGCATCGACAGCTTCAAAAAAATCAGCCAGTAATTCTCGCAATGCAGGTAAGAAGAAGACGAAGAAGGCGTCTACCCCTTCTAAGAAATCAACAGGGAGTTCTCGCAGTGGCACCAAAAGTAAGCCATCGGCTTCTTCCAAAAAATCATCGAAGAAGTCTCGAGGCGTTGTTAAGAAAAAGGCCCGGAATAAGCAGTCCGCAAATAAAAAAAGAGCAAAGAAACCCCCAACAAAAACTTCCAGACAACCCAAACGCGGCACTAAGAGCCGACGCACACGCTAATGGCAACCGAGCAGAAACTCATTATTGGCATACATTCTGTTTCTGCGCTGTTATCGCAGAAACCTGAACAGATATCGGGATTACTTATCCAGGCCGGTCGCCGCGACAGACGCTTGCAGAAGCTGTTAGATAAGGCCAACAGCTCAGGCATCGCAATCGAAGAGTTGGATAAGAGTGAAATGGAGCGGCGAGTCGGTGGTGTTCACCAGGGTGTGGCCGCTCTCTATGAAGGCAGTGAGACCACTATGAACGAACCAGCACTTTTTCAGCTGCTGGATACGCTACAGACCGATCCGTTACTGCTGGTTCTGGATGAAGTGACCGATCCCCATAATCTGGGTGCCTGCCTGCGCAGCGCCGATGCCGCCGGCGTACACGCGGTAATAATCCCCAAGGATCGTGCTGCGCCCCTCACCGCCACCGTCAGCAAAGTGGCCAGCGGTGCGGCGGAAACGGTTAATCTGATTGTCGTGACAAACCTCGCCCGCTGCCTGCAGAAACTGAAACAACGGGGAATCTGGCTTGTGGGCACAGACGATCAGTCCGGGAAGCTGCTGTTCGAGCAGGATCTAACCGGGCCCTTAGCGCTGGTGCTTGGATCAGAAGGCACGGGATTACGGCGTCTCACGCGGGAAACCTGCGATTTTCTGGTGGCCATCCCCATGGCAGGCGCTGTCAGTAGCCTGAACGTGTCTGTAGCCGCAGGTGTCGCCTTATTCGAGGCGGTCAGGCAGCGCCGCTCAGACTAGAATTTGATAGTTTTTGGTTGCATAGCACCGGCAGTTTCTCTAGAATTCCCGCTCTTTTGAACGGTGGAGCCCGGCTCTGCCCTACATAACTCCTTGCCTCACCGCGCACGCTAGTGTTTGTTGGGGGGCCGAAACCAAGAGGAGTCTCTATGAGACACTATGAAGTAGTATTCCTGGTGCACCCCGACCAGTCCGAACAGGTCCCCGGGATGATCGAGCGCTACACCCAGGTGACGACCGAAGGCGGTGGCAAGATTCACCGCATGGAAGACTGGGGCAGGCGCCAGTTAGCCTATCCAATTAACAAGATTCACAAAGCCCATTACGTCCTGATGAACATCGAATGCACAGGTGAGACACTCGAAGAGCTGTCCACGCTGTTCCGCTTTAACGATGCTGTGCTGCGAAACCTGGTGATCAAATGCAAGGAACCCATAACTGAGGAATCCCTGATTCTGAAGAGCGAGCGAGAAGGCAAGGAGCGGAAGACTCGTGCCGAGGCGAAGCGTAAGATGGAAGAAGAAGCGGCTGCGAAGCAAGCAGCAACTAGAGCACAAAGCGATGATGCGGAGCTCGATCCCGGCTCGAGGTTGGAAGGCAGCGACTCGGATTCGAATGCCGAGCCTGAAGCGGTTGAAAATACAGCCGAAGAAGCCGCCGAAAAAACCGCCGAAGAGTTACCGGTGGATGAGCAGGATTCCGCTGCAGCAGATTCTGAAGAAGAGCAATCTTCTTAATACTACTTAAGACAGGAAAACAATTATGGCCCGTTATTTTCGTCGGCGTAAATTCTGCAAATTTACTGCAGAAGGCACCAAGGAAATAGATTACAAGGATCTGGAAACC
>DMJN01000054.1 GCA_003451715.1 Gammaproteobacteria bacterium
ATGATTTCATTGTGCTCAAAAGGCTTGGCTATATAATCGACGGCTCCCATCTTCATCGAGTCAATTGCTGATCGAATACTGGAATAACTTGTCATTATCAATACAGGAGTATTGGTGGCCTTAATGAGGTCGGTGCCAGGTGCGCCAGGTAATCGCAGATCACTTATGATCACATCAAACTCATCCATGTCATACTTTTCCAGTGACTCCTTCACAGTGCCGGCTTCACTGACTTGATATTCGTGGCGCTCCAGCAGTCGTTTCAGTGCATTACGAATTACAACTTCGTCTTCTACTACTAATACCTGGGTCATTGCTGTCATCTAAAATCTTTTATAGATTAATGTGCTTACTCGCGCATGATTCTATTGCGCTTCGGCTTCCTGTTCTCGGGCTGAGGTCGATTGACTGCCGCCTTCATGATAACAAGGAAGCCTCAGTATTACCTGCGTGCCTCTTCCCTTGGATTTGTCGATAGGGCTGATTATATCAATATCCCCATTTAAATCCTCTACTATGCTGAATACTAGTGACAATCCCAGCCCAGTGCCTTCTCCAGCTTCCTTGGTAGTGAAAAATGGATCGAAAATTCGGTCACGGATGGCTGGAGGAATGCCAATTCCTTCATCAGTAATTGCGATTCTTACCCGATCCCCTTCAACATTTACCTGCAGAATGATATTGCTATCGGGTTGACTGGCGTCCCGCGCATTGCTAATCAAGTTGACCAGAACCTGAAGAAGCCGTTGGAAGTCCCCCATGATTTTGGTCTGAGGGTCACAATCCATCTGAAAATGAATGTCCTTGCTCTTTTTATCCAGTGAGATAAGCGTTTTCGCTTCTTCTATACAATCCAGCACAGACACAATTTCATTCTCATAGCGCGTCTGGCTGGTTCCTGCGTGAGCAAAATTCACTAGTGACTGTAAAATTTTTGAAGTGCGATTGGTTTGTTCAATTATCTGCTCCGCCAGATTGTTCAGTTCCTTACTCTGATATTCATCACGAATAGTCTGGGCCAGACAGGCAATCCCGGTAATGGGATTGCCAATTTCATGGGCAACGCCGGCTGCAAGCCGACCGATTGATGCGAGTCTTTCACTGTGTGTCAATCCTGCTTCGAGGATTTCGGTTTCGGTAATGTCTTCCAGTAGAACGATTACACCCTCGTGACTGGAATCTTGCTTCCCAGATTCATCAATAATTGCCTTGTGCAGATTTACCGATTTTTTGTGATCGTCCAATTCGAAATTATGTTTGTAGGAATGGCTGGAATCCTCATCGAGAAAGTTGGTTAACAGCGAAAGCCAGGGCTCACTTAAATCTGCCAATTGCGAACCCACGATATCGGTAGACTTAATGCCGGTAAACTCTTCCAAGGTATGATTCCACATCACTATTTCATTATCAAAGCTCAGCGAGCACACACCCAGGGGGAGATCGAGTAGAATTTGACGATGGTAGCGGCGCAGATTATCGAGATCAGCCGCCATGCCAGACAAATTACTGCGATAGGATTCAATTCGATTCTCGATTACATTCAAATCAGAACTACCATGCTCAGATACTATGCTGTAGGGCAGATACCCATCGATGAGCTCCCTCGCAATAGACGGGCCGAGCAGCCCTGAGAGGTTTGCTTCGAGCCGGCCTCTCAACAGGCGCATCGAATAGGGTCTTCGATCGCTTAGTTTAATGTTCAAATCCTGTAATGCCTGCATGACTTCCCGCGCCGCAGTTTTATCGCCAAGTGGCTTACTAAGGCTCCTGATAAATTCCTCTGGAGACTTGGCCACCAATCCACTGCGTTTGCGCCTGCGAATCGTATCGAGGGCACAAATTTCTGCTGAGCTGCGCTCCTCATCTGTCGTACTGCTGAGCAGAGAGACAGCTACAAAAATCAGGCAATTGGAGATAAGCGAAAGAGCCGCTATCTCGCGAAAGTTAATCGATACCAGTGAAAGTAGTCCAGATTCCAGCTCCATAAAAATTGGCAACATTAAAAACACGAACCAGATGAAGACGCCCGTGCCAAGCCCAGCTATAAATCCTTTCTTGTTGCCCTGAGGCCAGTAGAGGATGGCGAGTATGCCGGGAAGAAACTGAAGACCTGCGGTAAACGCGACCGTACCTATTATCTGAATGTTGGTGCGGTCCTGGGGAAGGTAATAAAAAAGGAAGCCAGCCCAGATTAACGCTGTAATAAGAGCTCGCCGGTGCCACAGCAGCCAGCGGTAAATATCATGTTTCGCTGTGGGTTGATAAATGGGCAGAATCAGGTGGTTAAGGCACATGTTTGAAAGTGCCAGCGTGATAACGATTATCAACCCGCTGGCTGCAGACAAGCCGCCGAGGTAAGCGAGCAAAGTAAACATCGGCATGTCATAGGCGACACCGATAATAACTGGAAAATATTCCACATCTATGCTGCTGCCGGACCGCAGACCTGCCCATAATATTGGCAGCACAGGAAGGCTGATCAGTAAAAAATAGAGCGGCAGCCCCCAACTGGCGAAGGACAGTGAACGCTGCCCATTGCTTTCGTTGAAAGTGACATAGAACATATGGGGCATGGCTACCGTCGCGGTGAAGAAGAGCAAGGCCATCACATGAAAGGAGCTAAAGTAGTTTGTATCTCTCAAGCTCGATAGCATTTGTGGTTGTTCCTGCAACCACTGTCCCAGTTCATCCATTCCACCGAATGCGCCAAACACAGCGAATGCACCAACGGACAGAAAGGCCAGTAATTTAACCAGCGATTCGAAGGCGATAGCCATAACCAGACCATCGTGCCGGGTACGGCCAGCTCTGCGGGAGGTGCCAAACAAGATGGCAAATAGCGTAATAAGAATACAGAACCCGATAGCAACCGGTCCCTGGGAAGGTTGGGCCGATAATATAGCCGCCGTCTCTGCAATGGCGCGTATCTGTAAAGCAATTAGTGGTGTAACGCCTACCAGGATAACCAGTGTAGTGACTGTACCCGCCCAGGGAGAGCGATATCGAAACGCCATTAAGTCAGCCAGAGAAGTCAATTGGTAGGTCCGAGTGAGCTCCAGTAAAGGCTTGAGCAATAGTGGAGAGAGCAGGAATGCCAGAGAAATGCCAATAGCAGGGGCGAGATATCCATAGCCATCCCGCAGTGCATTTCCGACAGAGGTGTAATAGGCCCAGACACTGGCGAATACACCCAGAGACAGCACGTAGACTACCGGGTGACGTACCAGCTTCTGGGGAATCCAGCCACGCTCGGTGATAAAAGCGATGCCAAAGAGCAATACCAGGTAGCCACTACCCAGACCGAACAGGGTAGTTAACTCATAGTTCATCAGAGCCCTGTTCTCTATGAGCCCAGCTGGAGACTGCCACGATTAAAAATCCAAGCAGAAAGGGTCTGTACCAGGCAGCTTCCGGTAGATTCATCCAATCCACGCCGACCAGAAAAAGCAGGTAGATGATGACCAGCAGGAGTAAGATGGAGCGGGGTATATACACGAACTGAGTCCTATCTCAGCGAATCCTGAGGGAGTTTAGCTAACTTGGGTACAGCCTGTATACGCCAGTGCTCAATTGCCCACTGCAACTGTTCAGCGGCGCATGCTTTGGACAGGCTGTCTGGAGGACACTGGCCGAGAAACTGCAGGGCCAGGTGGATGAGTTGCGAGGCATTTTTCGCATCCACCGAAGGGGCAAATCGCTGCTTACTCAATTTCTCCCCCTGTTGGTTGACGATGATCGGTACGTGCCCATAGCGAGGAGTGGGATAACCAAGAATCGATTGCAGGTAAATCTGTCTGCTGGTTGAGTCGAGCAGATCGAATCCGCGAATGACAGTGTTTATGCCCTGAAACGCATCGTCGACTACAACAGCTAACTGATAGGCAAAAAGCGTGTCCTTGCGGCGGACCACAAAATCACCCACGTCGTTGCCAATATTTTCTTGAAAGTGCCCCTGTACCAGATCGTCGAATTCGATCTCAACGGGAACTGTTCTAAGTCTAATTGCAAAGGCTTCTTGCGGTGGCTTGTCTCGCTTTCTACAGCGGCCATCGTAGACCGAGCCCATCGCCTTGATCTGCTGACGAGTACAGCTGCAGGGAAAGCACAGCTGCCTGCTGGAGAGGGACTCGAGTACTTCCTCATAAGCCGACAACCTTTGGCTCTGATAGAGAACCTCACCATCCCATTCCAGTTGCAGTTGCTGAAGTTGCAGGAGAATCTCTTCCGCCGCTCCAGCAGGCTCTCGTGGTGGGTCCAGGTCTTCCATTCTAAGCAGCCATAGGCCACGGTTGGCTTTGGCATCGACATAGCTGGCTACAGCGGCGATCAATGAGCCGAAGTGCAGGGGACCGGTTGGGGAGGGGGCAAATCTGCCTATGTACTCAGCTGTCGAGTTGGATGAATTCTGAGTGGGCATCGGAATTGCCGGTAAAACACCTAGATGAAACGCTTTGCGGCCACTTTTAGATAATTGACGTGTTAAGGCAGCAGCCAGTTCGCTAATCTATCGAACTGAAGTTCGACAAATGCAACAATAATCAACTACCGAGCTGCTTTTCTTTAATCTCATCCAGAGTCTTACAATCGATACACTTATTCGCCGTGGGTCTGGCTTCCAGTCTGCGAATGCCAATCTCTATACCGCAGGATTCGCAGAAACCGTAGTCATCCTGAGCGATGGCTTCAATCGTACTATCGATCTTCTTAATGAGTTTTCGTTCTCGATCACGTGTTCTCAACTCAAGGCTGAATTCTTCCTCCTGGGTAGCGCGATCAGCCGGGTCAGGATAATTGGCAGCATCGTCCTGCATGTGATGCACGGTCCGATCCACTTCCTGCATTAACTGCTCACGCCAATCCAACAAGATCTGTTTGAAGTGATCTTGCTGTTTTTCGTTCATGTACTCTTCACCTCTTTTTGTTTTGTAAGGAACAAAGTTCTTAAGAACTGGTGGAGAGTCAGGGCTGGCAGTATTGGACATGATTGGTAATGCCTCTGTGTATCCTCGGACAGCGTTGAGTGCTCTGCTTTAGAACAAGCAGGCCACGCCAGCCTCGGCTTTCATCTGTTCAAATTCGTTTAAGTACTTGTAAATTAAGAAAACATTATTTGAAACCAGGCAAATAAAAATCCTCTTAACGCTGCTCGATTTTCAGAAAGCTGGGTAAGCTACCAGATTCTTAACGGGGATGCCATAAAAATCACAATGAATATTTCGCATTACCACTGCTCTCTAACAGAGGCGATTTGACCTACCTTTTTTGAAAATCCATCCTCTATAATGCCTGTTCGCTCATCTGAAGCTGCTTGAATGAAATCGAAGACACTCCAGCAATCCCCCACCTTTCCGGCAAATCTTGAAAAAGTAAATCCGTTTCGAGTGATGACAGTCATGCATCGTGCCGCCGAGTTGGAGCGACAGGGTCGTCAGATAGTTCACATGGAAGTCGGTGAGCCGGATTTCTCAACCGCTAAACCTATTGTGGATGCGGCGAAGGAAGCTCTGGATCGCGGCTTAACGCAATATACCGCAGCAGCGGGCATCGACGAACTTCGAGATTGTCTGGTGCAACATTACCTCGATTGGTACGGAGTGGAGTTAGGCAGAGAAAGAATACTGATTACTCCAGGCGCCAGCGGTGGGTTGATGCTGTTGGCAAACCTGCTGCTTTCCCCAGGAGATGGCATCTTGCTGAGTGATCCTGCCTATCCCTGTGTGCGAAATTTCATTCATCTGATGTCGGCAGAACCACAGCTGATTCCAGTCGGGCTGGAACAAAATTTTCAACCCGATTTACAGCAGCTTGACCGGCACAAACGCTCGAACACCAAGGGGCTCTGGCTGGCCTCGCCAAGTAATCCTACCGGTACCATCATAGAAAGGGAGCGTCTGGAACAGGCCTGCGCCTGGGCACGCCGCGAGTGTCTTCATGTGCTGGTAGATGAGATTTACCAGGGTCTACATTATGTCAATGATATGCCCAGCGTATTGGAAATTGATCAATCCTGCTGCGTAGTCAATAGCTTCTCGAAGTACTTCGGCATGACCGGCTGGCGATTAGGTTGGATTGTGGTGCCGGAAGCGTACGCTGAGAAAGCCAATATTCTTGCGCAAAACCTCTACATATCGGCACCGACCATCGCGCAATACGCGGCACTGGCAGCGTTTACCAATGACGCTCGGGAAATCCTCGAACAAAGGCGTGCGGCATTTCTTGAGCGTCGGGATTACATGGCGGCTGCGCTTAAGGAACTGGGATTCCATTTGTCAGACAATATTCAGGGTGCTTTCTATATCTATGCAGATATCTCCAGCTTCTCACAGGATTCTGAGCAATTCTGTGCCGACTTATTGGAGAATTACGGTGTGGCAATTACGCCTGGCTCAGATTTTGGGGACTACCAGAGCAATCAGTTCGTACGCATTGCCTTCACCACCAGCATGGAAAATCTCCACTTGGGAATTGAAAGGCTGCGAACGGCACTGGCCTGAACGTGACCGCTCCCTATGACAAGTCTCCGGCATGAGATTCGACTCGACACTGCAGAAAGCCAGATTACTGAAGCGTTACAAGCGTTTCCTCGCCGATATCTAGCTCCCAAACGGAGCAACAACTACCATCCACTGTCCCAATACGGGATCGATGAAAAATTGCCAGGAGCCCGGCAGTCACATCTGGTATACGACTTCTTCGAATGCAAAACGTAAATACCCCATGACCTGGCAGATTGTCGAAATTCAATCTGATTATAAAGTAGGAATCAATACCCACCTCGCCAATAAATTGGTGCTAGAGGCGATTGAGCTCGGTGTAATCAGCCAACTGCAGGGCTTTTCCACGATTAGCACCTGAGGTTCCCTACGGCGAGCAGAACAGCAGGATCGACATCCTGTTAGAAAACCGGCCAAGCGATGCCGCTTGCTTCGTTGAAGTGAAAAATGTCAGCCTCGGCGTTGGTGAAGGTCTCGGCCTGTTTCCTGATGCAGTGACTACGCGAGGTCAGAAGCACCTGCAGGAACTCATGGAGATGCGCAGGACAGGCAAGCGCGCTGTTCTGCTTTTTTGTGTTCAGCATGAGGGTATTGATCGAGTCGCTCCGGCTGACGCAATAGATGCCGAGTATGGCCGCTTGTTGCGACAGGCCGTTAATGAAGGGGTCGAAGTGCTGGCCTATGGGGCAAACTTCAACATCGCCGCTTCAACTGTCAGCCTGGTCAGAGAAATTTCGTTGGTGCTTTAGGTAAAAGCTGGCAAGCTTTTCGAGCGACCCCTTTGTTCAGTTTATGACTCGAGGTGCCAGAAGCTCCTCTTCCACCATGACTATGCCGTTCTCGATGAGGAAGGGAACAGATTGCAGATACTTCCCTGTACATGGGCCTGCCAGGCAATGACCATTAGTTATCTGGAAGAGAGCGCCATGGTTTGAGCATTGAATGAGTACAGCATCGGCGTCGAGGAAGTGATCCTCTTCCCATTCCAGCGGCGTGCCAAGGTGAGGGCAGCGGTTCCGGTAGAGATATATTTGGGCGTCTTTTTTTACTGCAAACAGATGATGGTTATTCACCTCCAATCCCTTGGCAGCCCCTTCTTCGATCTCGTCGATGTTTAGCAGAGCAATCATCAGGCGAGAGCTTTATTGAAATCGTCCAGCAAATCCTCAATTTCCTCGATGCCTACTGAAAATCTAATCATCGAATCGGCGATGCCCATGGAGGCGCGCCGTTGCTCTCCCATTTCATAGTAGATCGTATGAGCTACAGGAATTGCCAAGGTACGATTATCGCCCAGATTGCTTGAGGAAATAATATTCTCCATCTTGTTCAGGAAGTCGAAACAGTCAACATCGTTTGCCAGGTCTAAGCTGAATATGGAGCCGAAATTCTTGAACAGTTGCCTGGCGCGCTCATGCTGTGGATGCTCGCTCAGGCCAGGGTAATAGACACGTTTAATCTTCTTGTGCTGCTCGCAAAATTCTGCCAGAACCATTGCATTGGAACATGCACGATCCATGCGCATTGGAAGGGTTTCCGACCCGACAGCCAGGTGATGGGCGGCTTCTGGCGACATGGATGCACCCATATCACGCAGTCCCTTTTTCTTAATCTGAGTAATGCCCCACAGTTTAGTGTTCTCGGCCCGGTAGGTCTGGTGGATATTCTCGAAACTACTCCAGTCATACAGGCCGGTATCCGTAACTACGCCTCCTAAAGCATTTCCGTGACCACCTATGTACTTCGTCAGAGAATTAATAATCAGACTGGCGCCAACCTGCTTGGGCAGGAACAGGTGGGGGGAAGTCATGGTATTGTCTACACAATAGATTAGACCTTTTAATTGGCACAGCTGGCCGATGGCTTGCAGATCCGCAATCTGTGTCACCGGATTGGCAATGGTCTCAACGAACACCAGGCGAGTATTTTCCTGCACGGCGTTTTCAACGAAGCGTGCTTCAGTCGCATCTACAAAGGTGACTTCTATCCCCAGTCGTTCCAGCGTATTGAAAAGGCTATTAGTGTTTCCAAACAGAAAGGAACTGGAGACTATGTGATCCCCTGATTTCAAGAGTGACAACAATGAAGATGCGATTGCAGCCATGCCAGTCGCAAAGGCCACACTGGCGATGCCTTCTTCCATAGTTGTAATTCTGTTCTGCAGCGCTACTACGGTAGGATTCAGTTGGCGACCATAATTGTAGCCGGTGCGCTTTCCCTGAAATACTTCTGCCAGATATCTGGCGTCTTCATAGCCATAAGCCACCGACGGGTGAATAGGCTTGTGCAGGACGCCATGCTCCGGATTATCGCTACGATCGGAATGCAGGTTTTTTGTGTAGAAGCCCTTCTTTGACATTTTGGAACTCTCGGCTTGCTGCCTGGAAATATGCAGGCGGTTTATACACCAGTGCCGTATATATTGGAAGTTAAGGCATCTCAACCCGATCAGGTGTATCGATGTCAATTTGTAGGTACTTGTTCAGAGGCCCCCTAATTACTGTTGCCTGTCCACCGTATCCTGGCAGTGGATACACAGCTGGGCCTCGGGTTGAGCTTGCAGCCTTTTAAATGCTATCAATTCATCACATTTTCTGCAGTAACCGTAATCCTTATCCGCAATTGCCTGCAGTGCAGCCCTTACTTTTTTCAGCTTGTTGGATGCTTTCTCCCTGGTGGATTTCGCCATGCTCTGTTGTTGCATGGCATCCATTCTGGATACTCTACCCACCGCAGTCTGATCCAACGTCACCACGCCGGCAGCCTGTTTGCTGATATCCAGATGTTCCTTGAGTTCTGTTTGCAGCCGCAGCAGCTTCTCTTGCAAGGATTGTATCTGTTGCTTGTCAAGTACTTCCATCTCGGGTTCTTTTGCACCGGGCTAATCGATGTCCTGGAATAGCGGTCTGGCATCAATAAGCGCTTGAATCTCAGCCAGCCGCTGCTGGTATTCCTGGCTGGTCCTATCGTTATACAGAGCTGTGAAATCTGATTCGGTAATACCGTCTCGATTACTGCCTACTTCGGGCATGTATTCCGATTCCGATTGCAAAGCGGCAAACCGTTGCTGCATCTCAAGGGCGGAATCGTTATCGCGCGTAGACAGGTTAGCCAGCGCCACGCCGACACTGTTAGCGGTTAAATCTGAAAAACTGAATCCAGATCGATAGCGGGCGTCATAGGCTTCCTTGGTTGTAGACAGCAATTGGGCGAAATCTGCACCGGCTGAAGCGCTGATTGCTGCTATCGAAACCAGGTGCTGTGCCAGATCCTGCCTGCGTTGTAGTCGGACTTCTATAAATTTTGCAGGTGCTACATCGTTTCCGAGTGATTCACCCAGTAGTTGAGCAATATCTTCGTTATTGACGTAGATAGCCAGGGTTTGAAATAGCGTACGATTCTCGGCTATGGGATCACTGCCGTTTAGAGACTTGTCATGGGCTGCAGCAAACATAAGCGCCAGGAAAGTATTCAGTGAAACTGCACGTATATCCGTGGGAATCGTCATTGCCACTTCATTTATCAAGCGGTAGTGCTCGATAATACGCTGTTGATCCTGCTCGGAGATGAACAGCCGCTGAGCCTGCTCGCTGATTCGGGAAATCAACTCCGGATCCCACTGCAACCTTACGTGCATTCGAGCAGGTTCCACGGTGACGCTTTCGACGTTAGCCAGCAACTCGCCAAAATCCTGGTAGGCGGCATTGTTGGTTTCCAGATTGTCACGTACTTGGGACACCACCGATTGCAGCAATCCCCCTGGGACCTGCAGCTTACCGATGCGCAATCGATCCAATACCAGGCTTGTTTCTCCGACGACGAAATCAGCCTGGAAATTGAGATACAGCGGAGACCAGCTATCAATCAGGAGCACACTCATCTGGGTGCTTAGTGCATCTGCTTTCAGTGTCACTTCCCCAGCCCATTGCGGGGTCAACTTCATGACATCGATGCTGTAGCGTAGCAGTAAATTCAGATCCCGCGCATCGAGCTGCAAGCTCTGCTGGCTGGGATTGGAGGGAGCACTCGGAGCGCTGTCCAGTAACAGAGTTTCTACACGGGCAACCTCATCCGCAGTCAATGGCGGCGGAGTGGCTATGGTAGATCCGGTTTGTACCGAGAGCAGGAGCAGGATAACCGGTGCACTCAGCAGCATTATCAGCAACGGCCGTAGCAACAGTGGAAATACTCTGGATAGGGACATCACCGTGGGGCCTGCGATTCTCCGTGCTGGTTACGAGGAAAATGAACTCTACATTGATGATGCCGATAACAGGCAGACAAGACCGAAAAGTAGATTTTACTGACAAATCCACACTTTATCGCTATAAAGTATGACTAAATCCACATTTTTCCAGGGTTCTATTCAAAAAAAGTTATTAATCAAGAGCTTGGAGTTAATATCTGTCGATATAACCAGTAAGCAAGTGCGCAATATCCCATCAAGGAGATGGTCATGAGTTTCTATCCTGACATCGATAGCCATCCAGTCCGCTTAAACAAGCTGACCCGAATTATTTCGACCCTGTTGCTTATCCTGGCACTAGGCGCCTGTTCTTCTCAGGCAGCCAGGGAAGCTGAGTTAGCCGCCCTGGAAGCGCAGCGAGTCGCCGCAGAACAAGAGGCGGCGCGCGTCGCTCAGGAACAGGAACGTGTTCGTGCCGATGAATTGGCCAGACAACGGGCAGCTCAGGCTGCTGAACGGGCGCGACTGCAGGAAGAGAGGGAGCGCCAGATAGCCGCTGCGAGAGCACGCGCCGAAGAGGAGCAGCGCCAGCGGGAAGAAGCCGAACGCAGGGAGCAGGCCCGTCTGGCGGCGATAGCGGCAGCCGAGGCCGAACAGCAGGAGAAACTCGAGAGAATTTCTCAGCTGGAACAGCAAATTGCAACCATTCAAACCGATGTGAGTGATGATGAAACGGCTACTGCTGCCTTGCAGGAAGCGATATTGGTGGCTGAAGAGCTGCTTGAAATTCTCAGTGCAGAACAGGCTAAGTATGAAAATACCGATGCCACGGGTAATACCGTCGAGCCGCTGGCAAAGGATCTGATTGCCGAATTGGAGGCCAGGAAAGATAATCTGATGAGACAGATCCGGTCTCAATAGTTGCCAGAGGAGTGACTGTAAAGATTTGTGGAATCCTATGGATAAGAAAGTTGTAGATTTCGAGAGCAAGCGTCAGGGCTACCTGGAAAAGCAGAGGGAGGCTAAGGTGGATGCCTTACGCAAGGCCTTTCGACAGGCCAGGGGAGAATCTGACTCAGCCCTAGGCAAATCAACTCGCAAACCCCGCGACAAAACAAAGAAGAAATAACCGCTTTCCAGCCAATTTCTTACTGTTCTACTTATTTCATCCTTTTCTTTCCCAACGCCTTGGAATTACTGGGATCCAGCCACTCTCGTGCGCTTTGTTTGTAAGGCCCGTTATGGTAAAGTGCGCGCCGTTGAAATTATCTAACTACTTGGGGAGAGGCTCTTAGATGTCGGGGATAACAATTACAGTCACTACAGTTTTGTCGCTGCTGGGCTTAGGGGTTGCATTCTTCTATATGAAGAAGGTTATTAGCGTTCCTCTCGATATGGGACTTAATGAAAAAGACGGAGCTCGTTTACAGTTCATTCATGGAGCGATTGCCGACGGCGCGATGGCATTCCTGAGACAGGAATATAAATTCCTGACCATCTTTATGGTGGTATTTGCCGCTATTATCGTCATTTTGATCGATGATTCTCATACTCCTGACATTCGAGAAGGTGTTTATACTGCATTGGCATTTCTCTTCGGTGGTGCTATTTCCATTGCTTCCGGGTATATCGGCATGAGGGTCGCCACTCAGGGAAATGCCAGAACTACAGTGTCCGCCAAGAAAGATATTGCCAGTGCTTTCGATGTCGCTATTAACTCCGGTGCGGTCATGGGATTTGCATTGGTTGGATTGGCTACCTTGGGATTGGTCCTTATCTATGTAGTCATGCGATTTTTGCTGGCAGACCTCGGAGAAGAAAATAATCACATTTTGACGGAAGTCATCGCCGGCTTTGGCTTGGGCGGTTCAACTATTGCGTTATTTGCTCGTGTTGGTGGGGGTATATTCACCAAGGCTGCCGATGTGGGTGCCGACCTGGTTGGTAAGGTAGAGAAGGGTATTCCTGAAGACGACCCAAGAAACCCGGCAGTGATTGCCGACAACGTTGGTGACAATGTGGGTGATGTGGCCGGTATGGGGGCGGATCTGTTCGGTTCCTGTGCAGAGAGCACGTGTGCAGCCATGGTGATCAGTGCCGTGGTGTTTGCCGCCGACCCGAATGCATTGTTATATCCAATCCTGATCAGTGCTGTGGGGATCCCTATAAGCCTGATTACCAAGTTGCTTGTCAGTGTTGACAGCGAAGAAGATGTAGCTCCCGCTTTAATGAAGCTGTTGATTATCTCCAGCGCCCTGATGGCAGTGGTGATGTTCTTCTTTACCACGGCATTGGTGCCCGAGTTTTTCGAGCTCAATGGTGAACAGTACACGAACATGGGAGTGTACGGGTGTTTCCTCGCTGGTCTGGTTGCCGGATTGGCAGTGGGCTTACTTACGGGTTACTACACATCAGAGAAGTACAAGCCGGTTCAGGAACTCGCTGCATCCTGCGAGACCGGTGTCGCGACCAATATTATTTTTGGATTGTCCCTCGGTTACAAGAGTACGGTACTACCTTATCTGTGTATTGCAGCAAGTATCTTTGTGTCCTGGGATCTGGCGGGTATGTACGGTGTAGCCATTGCTTCACTGGGTATGCTTGGTACGCTGGTTATTGCCTTGATGATCGATGCTTATGGTCCGGTTGCAGATAACGCCGGTGGAATCGCGGAAATGGTCGGTCTCGAGAAGGAAGTACGTCGGCGTACCGATATCCTCGATTCGGCGGGCAACACCACTGCGGCCATCGGTAAAGGATTTGCTATCGGCGCGGCAATTCTGACTTCACTGGCGCTGTTTGCAGCTTTTATTACAGCAGCAGAGGCCCTTTCTGGCGAGCCCATTACCATGAGCCTGCTCGATCCATTGGTCTTCACCAGCGTGTTTATCGGCGCGGTGATGCCATTCCTGTTTACGGCAATGACCATGCGTTCGGTGGGTGATGCAGCATTCGAAATGATTGAAGAGGTACGCCGCCAGTTCAAGGAAATTCCCGGCATCATGGAAGGGACTGGAGAGCCTGATTACGCCCAATGTGTCGCTATCTCCACTAAAGCTGCCCTGAAAGAGATGATTGCTCCGGGTATTCTCATCATGGGTACGCCGCTGGTGGCTGGATTCCTGTTTGGTGTCGAAGCAGTAGCCGGAGTTTTGGCAGGGGCCCTGGTAGCCGGTGGCGTATTAGCTATCGCCTCATCTAACAGTGGTGGAGCCTGGGACAACGCGAAGAA
>DMJN01000289.1 GCA_003451715.1 Gammaproteobacteria bacterium
GGACAAGTGGGTGGTGCCCCGGGGGTGGGGTCTGCTGGATGGCCTAAATAAAAAGATGGGGGTGGGTATTATCTGTGTCTGGTACAATTACGCGTGCACCTGAGGCAATAACTAAAAGAAAGCCAACCTCAGTTGGCTTATTAGTAGGTGGGTTAGTAGGTAAAACTTTATTATTACCGTAAATCATTGATTATAATAGTCATTCGATTCCGCCCCTGGGCACCAAACTCTCCTGCTTCGTAAATACTCCATTTGGCGATTTAGTTTCACGAAACCTCGAGCCGCAGAGGACTAATCCAGCTCGCTGATAAACGCTTGCGTTCGGCATTGCCCTTCTTTTATTTGAACGCCGGCTGTAGCATATAGTTATTGAAGTGCAATTGGTCCCCGTAAATGGCGATCCCACACAAACATTTATTGATTCGGAGATGCTATTTGAAACTTGCAATGCGCAGTTTTTTGCCCGCTCTTCTGGTATTGGCCAGCACATTCTGCTTTGGCGCTGAGGAGGAATTGAAAGTTGCCGTGATAGGGGGACTGGATATGAGCGGTGTCTGGTCCCGCATTGAAGAGTCCGCAGAGAAGTCTCTTGATCTTGACATAACAACCGTTATTGCCGCCCCGAAAGAACAAGTCGTTCCTGCGTTTATGCGCGGCGAGGCAGATTTGTTGCTGATTCACGGTGGCGATGAAACATTTGCCCTCGAAGCGTTGGGCTATGCGTCGGCGCTACGAACTTGGGGCTACAGTGAATTCGTTTTCGTTGGACCAACAGCAGATCCAGCGGGAGTCGAGCAGGCTGCATCGGGCAGAGAGGCAATTCAGAAAATACAGGCATCAAAACAATCTTTGATCGCATTTCGTGATCCCGGTAGTCATCAGGTCGTCAAACGACTACTGGACCAGGCCGGCCTGGTTCCCGGTCAGATGCAACTGTTGCCCGATACCGTGAGCAGATCACAGCAGATACTACAACTGGCGGCCAGTGACCAGGCTTACGTGGTGGTGGGACACATGCCTGTCGCATTCGGCAGAATGCCGTCTGAAGGGGTGAGAATTCTCTTATCGGGCGACTCCAGCATGCACCGGGCCTATGTCGTCGTCACCCCTGGAGCACAACACCCGGCAACCGAGAGCGCCAGAGACAATGCTGAGAAGCTGGCTGCCTATCTACTGTCGGAGGACGGACAGAGAATCCTTGGAGAAGCTGGCCCTAGCGAAGGCGTACCCTGGGTATATCCTCGGGTAGGGGCTTCGGGAATGCTGCAATTTCGACCGCAGCAGCGTGTACAGACGAACCGCCAATCCTCAAATTGAGCAGATCCAATTGTGAGTTCAGTGGCTGAAAGTGAATTCTCATTAAACAATCGCTTAAGAGTTCTCTAATTGACTATTGCCAGCTATGAATAATTCTCCAAGTGCCTACAAGATTCGTTCAGCTTATGTGCATCCTCAACTTTTGCCTACTACTGAAATGTAGCAATGATGTAGTTGGCAATATCTGTGGCGCAGGTTGAGCCACCATTATCTCTACAATTGGCTGAATTTCCGTTCGGCATAGTAGAGTCGTTGGTGCTGCGCAAAGAGCCTAACGTAAATGACTGGTTCTGCAAGCTGGGTCCGATACCACCCGATCCATTTGCGTTATGACAAACCACGCAGTGCAAGGCATATTCGGATTGTCCCTGGTCAATACTTACCTGCGGATCCGGCTCAGGTTCAGGTTCGGGCTCTGGTTCCGGCTCTGGCTCGGCTTCGGCCATCACATTGGTCACACCGAGCACTTGCGGATTACCAAAAACAAACGGATCACTGTTCACGATGGAGAGATTGAATTCGTAGCGCTCGTTGCCCACCGTTAGACCGGAGATATAAAGCGTGCTGCCATTCTGAAATTGTACGGAAGTAGCGCCGGCTACAATACCTGCACCATAGACGTAGAAGCCATCTAACAGAGTGAATTCTACAGCCGCCAGGTTCACGCTGAAGGAGACATTGGCAATACCTACTCCGGGCACATCCAGCATGGGGACGTTCATGGTTCCGGTCACTGCATCAAAAGTTGAATAAGTATCGACGGCGACTGTTGCGGCAAGATTGGAAAAATTGAGCGGGCTCGCTGATTGGGCGTTACCACCGCCGTCAATGGATTGACTACCATTGAGGGGCAGCTGTTCCCTGTTGTAGGCCAGAGTGTGTGTCCCTTCACCGAAATTGAGTGTACCGCCAGTGATGGAAATAAAGTTATCGGGGATAATAAAGTCAGCTTGTAGCCCGGTCTGTGTTGCGAATGCCTGGGTTGCCAAGAGTACGGTTGAGTTAGCGGTCTCACCACTTAAGTTGCTATCAAAATTAAAGGTGACGGGGTCGACCCCGGTTCCCGAGCTTACCAGTGTGTCCGTTCAAATTGTTCTGACCTGTTGCCGATGTGGTCAGCTCAATGAACTGGATCTTGCCATCGGCAGTGGTAAAGACTTCAGTGATACTCCACAGATGGAAATCCGCGGCTGCCTGTGGAACTCCTGCAATCAGAGCGCTTGTAGCCAGGAGGGATTTGAGGTTGTTATTCATTCTTTTCCTCATTTTGTGGATTAGTTAAGAATCAGCCTGCGCCGTTTAAGTTGCCAGTGGAGTGTGCTGCTTCACTTAATTGACCCTGATCCAGCAGAATTAATTTCTAAAGCTGATCTGTTCCTCTCCTGGTATCTGCGAATTGTCTAGTCTGGTGTTGTGGTTGCTGCAGGGCGTCCATTGACTCTATTCCTCTGATTCTCAGCAGTAAATGCGTCAAATCTCCGCAGCTGTTGTCCCTTAAGGCATGGTGAACTGCTGTTTAGCAAACTACTGTATAAATTTATATGGTGCGCCTGACCCATACTTTTTTGACATCAGATGCACCAGCCTTCGATCCATGGAAATGTCAGAAAAACAAGATAATAGATCGAGGTCTGCTCAGAGCCTGTCCAAGACACTGATGTTGTTCATTGTGTTAGGTGTGTACTTGCTGCTTTAGCTGGTACTTCATCTCTGCCTGAGGTTCTACGCTGGATCACTCCGTTTACATTTAGCGCCTTCTATTTGGAAGGGGCTGAACAGTCCGTTGTGGAAATCGGTTATTTTCTTAACCGATGCCTGTTAGCTGCTACACTCGTTCCCACACCAATAGGAGAATCCATCCCATGCTCAAGTCACTCCGTGTTTTCGTACTTACATTAGCGTTCGGATTGCCGCAAATCCTGCTGGCACTGGAAACTGGCTTCCTGGATAGATCGTTAACCGTTAATGGTGCAAACCATCCGTATCAGGTCTACATACCGCGTGGCTATGACGGCTCACAGCAGTGGCCGGTGATTCTCTTTTTACATGGGCAGGGGAGCGAGGGGATGATGGCCTGAAACAGACCCAGGTCGGATTAGGCAGAGCCATACAGCTAAATCCTGAGCGATGGCCTGCTATTGGCGTATTCCCCCAGGTGCCTATATCTGAAAGCTGACAGGGAGACACCGGGCGAGCCGCGATAATGGCGCTTGATGCCACAATGCGGGAATTCGCTGTAGATAGTTCTCGACAGTACCTTGCCGGGCTGTCACTGGGCGGCAACGGTACCTGGTATCTCGGTTACCAACATACTGAGCGATTTGCAGCGTTGGTCGCAGTGTGTGGTTTTGTCGCGCTGGGTGATCGCTTCCCTGCCTTCCTAACGGAAACGAGTTCAGGGCCATATCGGGATCTCGCCGCAGATCTTGCTGCAAAATCAGTGTGGATCGCCCATGGTGATGCGGACCGCGCGGCACCAGTCGCTGAATCCCGTAAGATGGTGGAGGCGCTGCAAGGCGCAGGCGCAGAAGTGCACTA
>DMJN01000343.1:0-1793 GCA_003451715.1 Gammaproteobacteria bacterium
CATATATTTGTTCAGAGGGTCCTTTAGTGTATGAGCGAGCTTAGTGTCGGTATATTGACTCGTAAAGGATCGCCAACAGCAGCCGAGTCTGCGTTGTCAGACACACTCGGACTTCCCCTAATCAGTTCCGAACAGCTAGCCCTAGGCAAGCCCGAATTTTATCTTTGCTATGCCGAGACTGGATTGAGTCTGAATGCCAACGATGCCAGGACCTCAGCTGCCGTTGTGGTAGATTTTGACAACAAGAAATTAACCCGACGTGCCGGGGATGGCTTGAGACAACAGAATCTGATCAAGGCCATCGGTTTAAAGAAGCGCCAGACGCTCCGCGTATTGGATGCAACGGCCGGACTCGGCAGCGATGGTTTTTTGTTGGCAAGAGCCGGTTGTGAGGTAAGGCTGCTGGAGCGCAATACTGTCGTGCATGCGCTTCTAGAAGACGGCATGCAACGTGCTTTGAAGGGCAGCCGCAGCCCTGCTACCCGTGATGCAGTGAGCAGAATGCAGCTGACGCGAGCAGATTTTAACCAGGCAGCTGCCCAACTGGGCTCCTATCAGGTGATATACATCGATCCCATGTACCCGCTGCGGCATAAGTCGGCTAAATCGAAGAAATCCATGCAGCTGCTGCAACAGCTACTGGGTGAAACTGCTGACGTGCCAGGTATCCTTGAGCTGGCACTGCAGCACGCCACCGAGCGTGTCGTGATAAAACGTGGGAAGCAGTCACCGAGCTATGCCGGCGTGAGCCCTGATATCAGTTTTAAAGGCAGTAGCAGCCGCTTCGATGTGTATCTAATAGCAGGGATCCTCTGAACAAGTATATGGCTGCAGAGAAGTCTTGCTGTAAGTAAGAGTGGCCCTAAGCTAACTTCTTCAGTATGGATTCATACACGTCGGACAGTTTGTCCATATCTGCGATGCGAATGCGTTCATTGATCTTGTGAATGCTGGTGTTGCAGGGACCAAATTCGACGACCTGTGCGCCAGCCGGTGAAATAAAACGTCCATCCGAAGTGCCTCCGGAGGTGGATTGTTGCGGCATTATTCCCAGCACCTCCTGTACACTCTCCGAAACCACGTCGATCAGTTCATTCTCTGAGGTTAGAAACGGTTCTCCCGACGGCTGCCAGTGAATTTTATGGTTTACTCGATGTTCCTCCAACACCGCAGCGACTCTCTCCTTGATGGTCTCAGCATCGAGTTCAGTGGAGAAACGCAGATTAAAATCGATTTCTATCGAACCGGGGATGACATTGTTGGCACCGACGCCGGCGTGGATGTTTGAAATCTGCAGGCTGGTAGGCGGAAACGAGGCATTACCTTCATCCCAAACCATGGACGTCAGGGCCTGTAATACGGGCAGGGCATTGTGAATCGGATTTGAAGCGCGTTCTGGATAGGCAACATGGCCCTTGATGCCAATGATGTTCAACTGGCAATTTAAGGAACCCCGTCGACCCGTCTTTATCGTATCGCCCAATGTTTCGTTACTACTGGGTTCACCGATTACACAATAGTCGATGTGTAAGCCTCTGCTCTTGAGGGTTTCCAAGACTCTGCGAGTGCCGTTGATGGCCAGGCTTTCTTCGTCGCTGGTGATCAGAAATCCTAAGCGGCGTCGAGGAGGCTGTTCGGCGAGAAATCTTTCCGTGGCCGTTATCATGGCCGCCAGGCTGCTCTTCATATCGGCGGCACCACGACCGTACAGGAATCCATCCTGCTCGGATGGGGTAAAGGGATTGAAAGACCACTCATCCACTGGGCCGGGTGGTACCACGTCGGTATGCCCG
>DMJN01000343.1:2159-2684 GCA_003451715.1 Gammaproteobacteria bacterium
TAGTGACGTCATCGAAATTCAGGTATTCGAGTCGAAAGCCGAGACTGGCGAGTCGCGAGCTTATGATTTTCTGGCAACCCGCGTCCTCAGGAGAAATAGAAGGGAGTTCGATAAGTTGCTTTGCCAATTCCAGAGTGGCGGACATGGGTCTTCCTAGTTATGACTGTGTAGTTCTTCGTTGAGACTGGCGGCCCGGGTGGAAGGCACACATTCCACCGTTCCCGTTAACGAGTTGCGACGATACACATGGTTTTTGAGTTCACTAATATCCTTGGCTTTGGCTGTCTTGATCAATTCGCCCCCCTTATCCAGCAAGTTCACTTTCGTCCCGGCTGTTACGTAAAGACCAGCCTCGATGATGCATCCATCAGCAAGCGGGAAACCGATGCCGGCATTGGCGCCGATCAGGCAGTTCTTCCCGACAGAGATAATCTCGGTACCGCCGCCTGAGAGTGTTCCCATGGTGCTGCATCCCCCTCCCAGATCACTGTCCTCACCGACCACAACACCCGAAGAGATGCGCCC
>DMJN01000311.1 GCA_003451715.1 Gammaproteobacteria bacterium
GAACCCCAACTGAGGTTCATGCCGAGTTTTACCTCCGGATAGCCGATAATGCAGTCATCACTGCCAATCCGGAAATCACAGGCACTGGCGATACATGCGGCGCCGCCGGCTGCGGCTCCGTGTACGGCAGCGATAGTAATCTGATTGATATTGAGAATGGACTCGATCAGTTCCCTGCCCAGCTGCGTGTCGTGCACGCGGTGCAACAAGTCGCCGTCTTGTTGCTGATCCTGCCTGGCGGGATCCTTGAGGTCTGCACCCACCGAGAAATGTTTGCCGTTACCCCTGAAAACAATGACTCGCGTAAGCGAGTCGTATTTGAAGGTGACGACTGCGTCGATGATCTCCTGCATTAGAGCGAGACTGAGCGCATTGCCACATGCTGGTCGGTCCAAGCAAAGAGTGGCAATAGTCCCTTGCCGCTGGATATTCAGAAATTTATAGTTCATAAACCAAACGGAGACGACTCAGGCGGTTTCCAGTTTCAGGGCTTGTGTCTTTTTATAAGTCAGGCTTCGCCATAACCATTCGGCTGGACCGAAGCGGTAGTGTCGTAACCAGATAGAGCTCGTAATAAGCTGAAAAATCCAGACACCCAAAACGACATAGTAAATTTGATGTCGCGCCAACTCCCCCGCCAGACCAAAACCAAATCCCATGAAAATCACATTGCAAATCAGTGACTGTGACAGGTAATTGGTAAGCGCCATCTGACCCACTTTTGCCAGTGCATTGCGCACAGCTCCAAGCACACCAATCTTACAGATCACCATAACTAATCCGATATAGCCCATTGCCAGGGAAAGCCGTCCAATGTCATAGGTGGGCCGCATATTGGCTATCCAATGCGGTTCAAATCCGCTGTTTACGTAAGTCAGAGTTTCCCAGTAATTCAAAGGAATCCCAATTCCGAAGCCAAGCAGCAGCATCGTCGCATAGACTCCCAGGCTGCGAGAAGCATCGAACAGACCCCACTTCCAGAAAGCCATGCCCAGTAACATCATCGCCAGTACATCCCATAATGCAAAAGTGACAAAGGCTATTGTCTGGATAAAAACATTAGCTTTTGCTGTCGCAATGAAATTAGTAACATAGCCTGCCTCCTTCGCCTCCAATTCTTCCTGGATCAGCTCCGGCGTCATAGACTGTGTTTCCAGGAAGCCATTCCAGCTATCGACCGCACTCTGCTGCTCCTCGCTCAACTCCGTTCCAGTTGGCAATGCTGCCACAGCATCCGCTGCACTTTTTAGAGTCCTGATGTTGTATTGCAGACCGGTGTGCATAATGGTCAGCAAGGCAAGCACAATGAAACTGCATGTGGCGAGTTTCTTTGCAGAGTAATCGCGGAAAAAAAACAGTATCAGCCCTGCCATACCGTAGCCATACAAAATATCACCGGCCCAAACCAGGACATAAGCATTAAATAGACCAAAAGCGACCAGCAGAAGCGTACGGCGATAGAACAAGCCCTTCACGTACTCAGGGTCGGTGTTGGGTTTCGCCATGAAGATTAACAGCCCGGCACCGAACAGCATGGAGAAGATTGCCCGCATGGATCCTTCGAAGAAGATATCCATGGTCATGAAGGTGGCAAGATCTATACCTGCAGTCGCACCATCGACGCGGGGATCCATGTAGGCCGCGAAAGGATTTGCGAATGCGATGATATTTAACAGCAGAATCCCCAATAGAGCCACACCGCGAAGGGTATCAATGGATTGAATCCGCGCCTTGCCGGTAATCGGTGACGCAGTCGCAGTGGCCTGCGTAGTGAGTTCTTCGGTGAAAGTTGAATCAGTCATGACCGGCCAGCATAGTGAGTTGGCGATCAACTATCAATGCCTGCCCATAACTTATTTCCACTTTTCATGGTGCATCTACCAGCCTGGACTCGGTATCTCTCTATGATTATGCTAGGGTCACTCTTTACAACAGAAGCCCGCATAACCCAGATGCATTCCAGATGAAATATTGTGCCTGCACAGCTGTTTTGGTAATCCTCAGCAGTTGTTCCTCTGACTCCACGGATCAATCGAGCCTGCTGAATACTAATTGGGATACCTATCTCGGAGATTCTGCGCGCAGCCATTACTCTCAGCTAAACCAGATAACTCCGGAGAATGTGAGTCAACTTGAACTTGCATGGTCCTACGATTCTGGCGAACTTCGCGAGGGTGGATCCTCCATGTACACCAGTCCACTGGTAATTGATGGCATCCTCTACGGACTGTCGCCAAAACTGGTGGCATTCGCACTCAATGCCGCCACCGGCGAGGAATTATGGCGTTACGATCCAACCGGACCCGGTGCCGCGCAACGGGGTCTGATGTGGTGGCAGGATGGCGATGATCGCCGACTTATCTACGCCGCGGGTCGCGAGCTGATCGCTCTCAATGCCGACAATGGTCAACCGATAGCCAGTTTTGGTGACGGCGGCAGGCTGGATCTGCGCTCCAGCGAAAAATCCGGCCCCTTCTTTACCAGCGTACCGGGCATCGTATTCGAAGACATGTTGGTGATGGGCTTCTCCACCAGTGAGAGTTCCACCTCACATGCGGGCATGATCCGTGCCTTCAGCGTGCACGATGGCGCGGAAATCTGGCGCTTTAATAGCCTGCCTCTAACCGGTGGCCTCGGCGCAGAAACCTGGGAAGAGGGTTCCCTCACCCTGGCCGGTGGTGCCAATAACTGGACCGGCATGACGCTCGACGAAGCACGGGGCATGCTATTCATACCTACCGGTTCGGCGACGCCGGATTTCTATGGCGCATCCCGCACCGGCGACAACCTGTTTGCCAACAGTCTTATTGCATTGGACGTAGGCAGCGGTGACTACCGCTGGCATTATCAGACCATTCGGCACGATCTATGGGATAGAGACCTGCCCTCACCGCCCACACTGGTACAACTGGAACGAGACGGCGTGCTAATCGACGGCGTGGCCTTAACAACCAAGTCAGGTCATCTGTTTTTGTTTAACCGCGATACCGGTGAATCGCTTTATGATATTTATGAAGTAGATGGAATTCCCAGTGAGCTGCCCGGCGAAAATGCAGCAAGCAGTCAACCGGTTTCTTCGATTGCATTCACCCGCCAGGAATTTGAAATGACCACGCGCAGCCCCGAAGCAATCGACTTCGTCACCGAAGTAGTCGAGCCGCTGGGCCAGCGTCCCTGGGCACCACCCACTACGGCGGGAATTCTATTCTATCCTTCCTATGATGGCGGCGCCGAATGGGGTGGCTCTGCCTATGATCCGAATGGGCACAAACTTATCCTCAATGCACAGGAAATTGGCGGCATTATCCGGCTCTACGAAATTCCCGTGGGTTTCAGCGACCGGGGCGTCTATGCCCAGAATTGTGGCGCTTGCCATGGTGAGGACCGGGACGGTACCAGTAGCGCCCCCAGCCTGGTGGATATTGCCGAGCGCCTGTCGGCCGCCGACATGCGACAGGTGATCCTGGAAGGAAGAGGATTCATGCCCGCCTTTGACAGCCTAAGCCAGGTAGAGCAGAACGCAGTCATCTCCTATCTGCGCAATCCAGACCGGGACGGAGTTGCCGAATCGAGTACTGAGATCGACTATGCCTTCGCCGGTTACCTGCGTGTCAGAGACCACGAAGGCCTGCCGGGCAATACACCTCCCTGGGGTACTCTCAATTCCATCGACCTGGCCACCGGTGAGATCGACTGGCAGGTCAACTTCGGTAACTACCCGAGTCACCCCGACTTGAATTACGGCGCCGAGAGTTATGGCGGCCCGGTGGTAACCGCCACAGGTCTGATCTTCATCGGCGCAACTCCGGACAGAAAGTTTCGGGCCTTCGACAGCCGGGATGGCTCCATACTCTGGGAGACGGAGCTTCCTGCCGCCGGCTTCGCCACACCCGCCATGTACAGCGTGGATGGGCAACAATTTGTAGTGATCGCTGCCGGTGGGGGACGTATGGGTCCACCTTCCGGATCGGAATATCGGGCATACAGTCTGCCCCAACAATAACAGGCGAGGACAAACTCATGAGCAAGCTGGTGTTTTACACAAATCCCCAATCTCGGGGCATGATAGCCCACTGGATGCTGGAAGAACTGGGCGAGCCCTACGAAACTCTGTGGCTGGAATATACCAGTAGCATGAAGTCACCAGAATATTTGCAGATCAATCCTCTTGGTAAGGTGCCAGCCCTCACACATAACGGCGCGGTGATTACTGAAACCGCCGCTATCTGCGCCTATCTTGCTACCCGCTTTCCGGAAAAGCAGTTAATGCCCTCCCCTGACAGCACACAGCTCGGGAATTATTTCCGCTGGTTGTTCTTCGCCTCGGGTCCATTCGAGATGGCTATTACAGTCAAGGCTATGGAGTGGCCTGTTAAAGAAGAGAATAGCCGCAGCCTGGGATTCGGCACCTTCGATGCTGCCCTGGATGTGCTGGAATCTGCACTCTCTCCGGGGCCCTATATTTGTGGAGCACAATTTACCGCGGCGGATGTCTATGTCGGCAGCCATCTGGATTTCGCCATGCAATTCGGCAACCTGGACAAACGCGCCAGCTTTGAAAGCTATGTGGATAGCTTGAAACAGCGCCCAGCCTTTCAGCGTACCCAGGAAATCTGCCAACAACAGATTCAGCAAGCAGACGCGCAGGAATAGAACATGAATACCGAGAATAATCGAACTACCACTGTCATATTGCTGACAGTCTTCACTTCTTTGTTAACCATGGCGGCCAATGCCCAACCAGTACCTGTACGCAATGATGTGCCTCGAGTCGGTCAGCAGGAAGTGATTATGATGCGCCATGCCTATCTCGAGCAAGCTCGCTATGACGCATGGTATGAAGCCAGTTCGACTGGAGTATGGCCCTGGTTCGAGCGGCTCGGCGCGAGGATTCTGGGAGATTTTGAAATCATCTATCCAGAAACCGACGATGCCACACCGAATCAGGACGAAGCGATACGTTTTGCACGCTACGCCAGTTATGAACATTGGCAGGCCACACGCGGTCAAGCCGCCTCGGGTGATACTGGTGGATCGATTAGTCTAGCTGGCAATGGCGGATTGAGCGATGGCTCCACTGAAGGATTGGCAACACGGCGGCAATATATGCAGGGATCGCGGGGCGGCTATTTCCTGATGGGCTACATGGCCCAGACGCGTCCGATTTACATGCCCGGCTTGAACGAATCCTATGAATTGATCGAAAGCGGTAGCACCACCACTGCGAGCCCGGATGCTCCCATCCCGGTGCGCCTCGACCGCGCGCAACCCGGTGACGAAATCCTCACGCTGGAATATCTGAAAATCAGTAAAGGGACATTCGAAGAGTATTCCGCCATCACACGCAATCGCATCTGGCCCTATCTGGAAAAGGTTGGTGGTCGAGCCGTTGGGCAGTGGCGAGTCGCCTATCTACCGAATAGTCAGGCAGTGGAAAATGAAGACTATGACGAGGTCTATCACCTGACACGCTACGCCAGTTATGATCACTATGTGGCAATTCGAGACAATGCGGTAAGCATGGGTGGTAATGGGCCGGACTACCAGGACGTGATCGACGCCGTAGCCCGACTTGAAACGATGACCCTCGATCGGTCCACAGAATTTCTAAGAGGCTCACCCTTCGGTAGTCCACCGCAATATGCCCCTGGCATAAATGAGACATATCGTCTGGTGGATTAAGCAGAAATAGGAGATCCACAATGGGAAGACAAATCCTGCTAATGCTGTTGACCTGTGTATTCAGCGCCCAGGTATTGTCACAGACTACCGGCCCCGAACGAGGATCGCGGGTGATCGTCGGCGGCGGCATGCAGGATCTTCAGATACTGCAGCGTTTCGCCGAGCTGGCCGGGGGATTGGATGAACCGATCGTGGTCATCCCAACCGCGGGTGGCGGCGACAGTTACGACCAGTACTGGCCTGGATTGAACCAGTTCAAGGCGGCCGGGCTGACCGATGTCACCCTGATTCATACCTATGACAGAGGCATAGCCGATACGGCCGGCTTCGCCGCACCGATTCGAGAAGCCCGTGGTGTCTGGCTTACCGGCGGTCGGCAGTGGCGGCTCGCCGATTCCTATCTCCATACCCAGGTGCATGAGGCACTAATCGATTTACTGGCACGCGATGGTGTGATTGGTGGCTCTTCGGCAGGAGCTACCATCCTCGGCTCCTACCTGGCACGGGGTGACAGCAGCGGCAATACCATCATGATGGGGGATCATGAAGAAGGCTTTGGCTTTATTCAGAATATCGCCATCGACCAACACATGCTGCGGCGTAATCGTCAATTCGACCTGCTGGAGATTGTCGAAGCGAAACCGGAGTTGCTCGGCGTCGGCCTGGATGAGGATACCGCTATCATCATCAGGGGAAACCGTTTCGAAGTCATCGGCCAGAGTTATATCGCGATCTTCGACCACAGTCACAAGCTCGATTCCGGCGGCAGATTTTATTTTCTCGAACCCGGTGATCAATTCGATATGCTACAGCGACAGGCTTACCGGCCGCAGACCACGCTGCAACCATTGGAGAGAGTGGTAGAACATAACTGGTAGAAGCGCAGTAGAAAACTCGGGGTAGCGTCAGGGCAGGCGCACGGGCATGGTCATGGCACCGTTGCCGGCGGAGTCCCAGGCGGCGAAGCGAACCCACTTCTGACCGCTGGCGTCGAAAGGAATCTGAAATTGCGTCGAGTCGAAAGGCAGCAAGTCCGTGACTGAAACCATAGTGGATCGCGTTTCGACGCCGTCACCGGTCACCACCTCGACAAATTCCAGTGGAAAGGTCCAGCTTACTTCTGCCGTAGCCAGGGCGGTAGTTCCACTGCCGCTATAGGAATGTTCGGGAATCAACACCTCACCACTGCTGACGAAGTAGTCTCCGGATTTCAATGTGTTGGTGATGGATGAATAATCGTTCCCGGCCGGTAGTTCATCGAGTCTCAGATAGGTCACCGGACCATTAGCATAGATGTCATCACCGGGTGCCTTGAAATAGGTTTCGGTGATTGCCAGTAGCGATTTCAGAGGCCTGTCGCTATCGGCAATCCAGTTGTTCATATCATCCAGTAGTGGGATAACCCGGTACTCCGACAGACGTTGCTCGGACAGGTCCGAACCCATGCCCCAGCGCCAACCGGCACCGCGATAATTATCATGCAGGAACTGGGGCGAATCGGCGACCGCATCGGGATAGCCGGTGGATCCCTTGGTGCGGGGATGAGGCATGTAGATGAGCATGTTCTCGCGCTCCACCATGGTCAGCATGTCCGACACACTGCCGATGTTATACATCCTGCCGTATTCGGGATGTTCGGTTATCAGCGGTGTCCCCGCCGGGCGCTCATCGACATAGTAAACAGGATGGGAGAACAGAAGGTCCCAGTGACCACCCAATAGATTGCTGTTTTCCATCTGCGGCATCACCATAAAATCGTTATCGGAGTGGCGTAGGGCACCTTCGAACAGCCAGTGCTGCTCTTGCAGTTGAGTCTCTTCTCTCGGTCGATCCACCGGACCTGCGATATTGATGCCTGCCGATCGTAGTACTTCGAAATCTCTGAGCCTGGTATCCAGGCTACCGGAGGCGATGAGTTCTCGGCCCATGTTGGTGTGGTAGTGAGAGCCCATGACCTTATAGCCATCCAGGGGTTGGTAGACATCGGAATTGGTGAATTTGAGTGCTGCGTCAAAAGCATCGTTGCTGTCACCCAGCGTGGGAAAAAAATAGCCCACCATCTGCTGCCGGGAGCCCGGTGGCGCACTGTACAGCGACCAGTTGGCCCGATAGCGCTCTACGACTTCCTGTTCCCCCTGGCGTATACCGATGCTGAAGGAGTCATCGTTGTCCTTGCGGTACCAGTTATTGCCCACATTGATCTCGACTTCCCGTGCCCAGAAAAAGGTATGGGGTGGCGGGAATGCCGCGATCGCTGCGCCGTTGCCTTCTGCCACAACCAGCCGGTTCGCCGCCTGCAGCACAACATGATCGGCATTGGCAGGGCCCTGCAAGGTATAGGATTGCAGCAGGCCTCCCGTATCGCGCCAATTCACCTTGCCGGTAAGGCCTGAGTCCAGACCGGTAATGCCGACGTCGTACTTGTACGCCACCGATGGTAATACTGTGCTGGCGAGCACTTCGGCTCGCATCAGGTTGGTGCCTGCGTAGACGGTGAATAGAAACTCGCCGGAAAAGGATCCCAGGCTGACTTCGGAATAGCTGACCTCTACCCGCGCCCCCTCTGCCACCACCGTGCAATCATTCACCCGATAACTGATATCGTCTCTGCGAATCTCATCGCTTGAGCGTGGCAGGCCGGGCTGGCTCGCCACACCCTCCATGGGCGGTGGGTTGCCGCGAAACTCCTGCTGGCGAAGATCCAAGGGCGCATCCCAGAACACATCCCATTTGTGACGGTCTATTACCGCATCGGTGAGTTCCATCCCCAGTTCTCGCATCGGGCTGAGTTGCTGGTTGCTTATGCGCCGCATGCCTTCGACAATCCTGTATTCGAAACGGCTGTCGGTTAGCAGCGTTGTCCAGTCGTTATTGCCGCTGCGTAGTTGCAGATGCTTGATCACCGGCTGTTGCTGCTCCACCGCCAGCAGCAGACTCAACTGCTGGTCATCGGTGCCGCGCCAGTCCAGGCGTAAACCCTCCGGGCTATTACTGGCCTGGATCAAGCTATTGGAATCGAATCCCTGCAGCCGACATTGCGGCGTCTCCGTCGTTTGCGCGAACAAGGCGGTGGATGTTAGCAGCAAACTCGAAAACAGAGTGAATTGTCGTCGCTGAATCATGATTACTTAATCAGTATTGCGGGGTCAAAAAAAGGGCAGCGAGATTAGTCTCCCTGCCCTTTGTTTACTTATCCAGTGGCGTGGCGTTAACGACTCCAGCTCGGTAGCCAGGTATCGTCTTCCTCACCAGCCGCCTCCTGCTTGCGCGCACCGCTTAACATTAACGGCATGGCATAGTTTGCCTCATGGCAGGCGTATTCAAACAGGTCGGCGTCGGTCAATTGCATCTCAACGATGGCGGTAAACCTGTCCTCAAACATTTCCGGATCATCCACCGTCCATTCATATTGCAAGCGGTCCTCATCCAGACGCGTGAATCGTTCGGTGAGCGTCATGTTCTCACCGGTTCCGCTGAAGCGACTGAGATGGGTGAAGTTGGCAGTTGTCACGACAAAGGTATCGCCGTCCCACTGCCCAATGGAATTGCCTTTCCACAGTCGCACATCGTCCGGCAGAGCTTCACCCCCGCTGGTAGAAATGACGCGATGATCATTGACCATCTCGGTCTGAATCACGATATGGTCTTCGGTCTGTATCAGTTTCATCATGTTGTTGTAGGCACCGGAGCGCATGGGAGGCCCGGCGTTAAATCCAAGGATACAGCGATCATACAGGTTGCGGTCTTCCGGTCCCTGGGGAGAACGTCTCTGCAGCGCACGATAGTATGCCGCCGCTTCCCGACCGCGGTCTGTCATACCCGGCATGCGTCCGTTTTCAGGATAAATCAGCTGCGAGGTGCGCATGGTGGTGGTCATGGTAGTGCCCTGATCCAAATAGAAGGTGTTATAACCTACATCCAGGTCTCTCTGGTCGTGATCACCATCGAATTCGGCAGTGGCACGGGCTTCCCTACCGGCACGCACCGCGGCTTCGTACTCCTCGACTTCCTCAGCAGTCAGAAATTCCTTGTCGGCAAAGGCCGCCGGCCGTTGAAAAGGCGTGACCGTGCGGAAATCCCAGTTGCCCTGCAGGCTGGGCTTACCCCAGGCTTTCATGGGCACGTCTGCCAGGCTGGCCTGAGCGATAGCCATGCTGGCAATTGAAACTGCTAATGAGCGTAGTATTTGCATGTGTCTCATAAGTGGTTCCTCTTTATTGATCGGCGGGGTTCTCTACCAGGGAGTCTGCGCTTTCCCGTGGAGATCCATCCAGATTCCTGGGTCCATCGTAGCCTCTGCGCAAATGGTCATACAACAGATCTTCGGCCATTTCTACGCATTTGTATTCCATAATACGTGCGTTCTCTTCCAGGCGTCGATACAGCGGCATACTGATAGTCCAGGGTCGACTGAACACTTCTTCATCGGTGATGGTTGCTTCGTACTGGATATGGTTTTCACCCATCGGGGTATAACGTTCTTCCACGTGAAGCGATCCGCTGTGGTAATTGCCCGAGGCATCGAACCAGGTATCCGGCATCTGAGAAGTCACATCGACTACCAGTGTATTGCCTTCCCATCTGCCCAGCGAATAGCCCATCCAAGACGGCAGTGGCGCAGAAGTGCCAGGTCTCTCCATAAAGATACTGCGGCTATTGCCACCCCATTCATAAGCGATAAATATTTCACTGTCTGTCTGTAAAATTTGCAGCGGCGCCGGCATATACGTCAGCCGGGGTATGCCAGGGATATAACATTTAGACGCCGGGTCCAGATTGGCCCAGTCCCCACGATTAGCATCCCGTTGTGCCAATGCGCCGGGCTGATAAGGTATCTCTCCGCCAACCACAACACTGGTTCCGGCGGGAATTCCACCGTGGGCACCGATTACGCCGGTAACAGGCATCTTGCTGGCTGCATGACCCTCCAGATTCCAGGCGGCGGAGCCCAAGGCCTGCCAGATTCCGGACAGGTCCGGCGCAGCGGATTGTACTGCGGCAGCCGGAGTAGTGCTGACTGCTGTGGCATCGGACACCCGATCCATCTCGGTGGATTGATCGGGCGCCAAAAAGAAAAAGAACACGACACCCAGAAAGGCAGGCACGCCAAGAGCCATGGCGACCAACGTCTGTAGGTTTGATTCGCCTCGCTGGGTCGCCTTCAGTCTCTTTATTCCATTTCTTCTTATAGTTACATGCATATTCACGACACGTCCCTCTATGATGTTATTTTCTCAAACAGGACAGCCGGCAACTGGATTATTGATTATCATCGTCGGGAAAGTCGCTCGGCGGTGCACCCACCCCGATTGATCCCATGAAGATACTCGTACCATCTGCAAAGGTGATATCCCGGCCGCTACCGCGACATTTCGGTATGCAGTCCGGATCTTTACTCTGATAACCGCGCACCTGTATCTCGGTGCCGGGCAGTAGAATCTGGTGGGTCAGACCCGCTCGCAACAGTGTATTGGGTGTGCCGCCTTCCAGCATCCAATCCTCTGTACTGCCATCTTCCAGGGTTGCAGTCATATGCAACCAGCTGTGAGGGTTGACCCACTCCATGCGGGTGATAACGCCGCTTATAGTAAACGGTTTTTCCATATCAAATTCGGATGAGAACGCATGGTGACTCTGTACGGGTGATTGCAACAGCACCACAGATCCTACGACCGCCAGACTGCCAATAAGTCGTTTCATTGCGGTTATCCTCCCTAGGCTTGAATATTCTACACAGTGAGTTTGCCTCAGCTGGATTGCTATTTCCACTGAATCCCGCAATACATGAGTGCGCGGAGCATTCAGAGGAGTTATATTGTGCAGTCTCTTGAGGGATACCAATACCAAAATAGATCTAGGCAGGAGACTGACATGACAGCACCCAATAGTACTCGAGCCGCGCTAATCTCCCTGATGCTGGCTATTCCGGCATTCGGCATAGCTCAGGAAATTATCGACACCACCACTCATCGCCTGGAGGAAGTTGCCGAGGGCATCTATTTTGCCACTGGCAATGGGGCACTCTACACAATGAGCAATGCCCTGATCATCGAACGTGACGATGATGTGGTAATCGTCGACTCCCACATTACTCCAGCCGCCGGGCGAGCCCTGCTGGATTCGATTCGTGTCGTTACGGACAAGCCGGTTACTACCTTAATCAATTCCCACTTCCATTATGACCATGCCAACGGCGTGCCGGCGTTTGGCCCGGATATAGAAATTATCGGGCATGAAGTGACTTACCAGAAGCTTACCGGTGATCCAGCCAATGAACACACTTACCTGTCATCCCTGAATCGCTTCGATAATACGGTAGCCAATCTGCAACAAAGGCTTGCCGATGCCAGCGGCGACGATAGAGCAGAATTGCAGACTCAACTGGAATTCTGGCAGGCCCATGTTCGCGCCCAGGATGAAATTGTGTTTACCCCTCCGACTACAACCCTCAAAGACACCATGACGCTGTATCGCGGTGGGCGGGAGATTCAGCTCCACTATTTCGGTCGCGCCCATACCGGTGGCGACCTGGCGATCTATCTTCCACAGGAAAGAATCGTGTTCACCGGCGACATGATGCTCGGTGGTATTTCCTACATGGGCGACGGTTATGTTGCCGAATGGGCAGATACCCTGCAGGGATTGAAACAGCTGAATTTCGATCTGGTATTACCGGGCCATGGTCCAGGTTTCCGCGATCTGGATCGTATCGACAATGTGCAGGCCTATTACGGGGATCTCACCGAAGAAGTGCGCCGGCTGAAGGCGCTGGGCTATAGCGCCGAAGAAGCAGCGACTCGCGCCGACCTGCGTCAACATGCCGATACGCTGGGGGTGAATCAACTAGGCGCCAACCTCGAAGCGGTGCAGCGCATGTACGACATCATGGATGGCAATATTGAATAGTGTAAAGCAAGGTCCAGCGAGGTAAAAGCTAATGAAAAGTGTGCAGCAAGCAACTGTAGTTTCGATTCTGGTAACCCTGCTCACCAGCTGCGGAGGTGACGACGGTGGCAACACGAGCGAAGTCGAGCAAACCGGCACTACCGATAATGCAGGCATGGTGGAACGAGTCGATCCACGACTCGATGCGCTGGTCCCGGTTGATGCCAACATTGAGAAGCTGGCCGGTGGATTCGCGTTCACCGAGGGACCGGTGTGG
>DMJN01000035.1 GCA_003451715.1 Gammaproteobacteria bacterium
GTTAATCGGGATATCTCAACCCGCTGTGTTGCTTCCCGATAGATTTATCGAGAACCTCGATGAGTCACAATTGCGCAGCGTACTGTTGCATGAGTTAGCCCATTATCAGCGTAGAGATGGCCTGGCTAATTTTCTTCAGAAGGTGCTGTTATCTATATTCTGGTTCCACCCATTGGTCCATGTGCTGGACCGAATGTTGAGCAGAGCCAGAGAAGAGATTTGTGATAACTACGTACTCAATTGTGAACAAGCAGTGAATTATGGTGAAACGCTGTTGCAGGTGAATTCTTTCAGAGCAAACAGACGACAAGGCCTGCAATCGCTTCACATTGCTGTAGGTGTGCTGGGCTACAGTTGGAACCTGGAAAGTCGGATACGTGGTTTGTTGCATGAGGGGAAAGATAAGACGGTGCGATTGAATCACCGTGTACGGAGAGCTATTCAATGTGTAGCAGTCGGGCTCTCGGTATTTCTGGCCGCCTGTCAGATTGGTAATGCTGATGCCCAGGAATTGGAGGATCAGGCGCAGGTCCTGGAGGAGCAGTCACAGCGATTATTGCAGGACCGACATCGGCCGCCCCCGCCGGCGCGCAATGCAAGCACTTTGAGTCAACCGGTAATGCAGGCAATCGCAGAAATCCAGGGTTTGATGACTCCTGAGGATGAGAACGTCGAGCCAGATCTGGTTGCTGCCAAGGAGAAGCTGGACGAGTTGCGTGAGCAGAGATTTGACAGAATGAATGCTTTCGAGAAATCCACACTGTTGAATTTTTACACCAACTATTACCTGACCCTCGACGATTACCCGGGTGCGATTGCTGCTTTCGAAGAAATACTGACCCTTGATCCATTACGGGAAGACACAGGCTTGAGAACCATGCGCTCCCTGGGTCAATTGTATGCAGCGGAAGAACAATGGCAGGACTCTATCGATAAATACGAGGACTGGCGTGAACTCGCACTGGATGAGGATGACGTGGTGTTTCGTGGCTTAGCCTACGCCCATTACCAGTTGGACCAATTCGAGCAGTCACTTCCACACTGGATCTCTTACATGGACTTGCTGCGGGCCGAAGGAGAAGAGTTGGACCGTGACGACTATTCCTATCTGAACGGCCTCTATTTCACACTGGAAGATTTTGAGAGCGCCTTAGACCTTACCAAGGACATGATTCTGTTATTCAATCACCCCACAGACTGGAATAACTTACGGACACTCTATCGAATACTGGATGAGGATGCCCCCGAGGTGACTCCCGATGTACCCGGTGGCACAGCAGCAGTCGATACCCAAACGGAACCTCAGTTTGACCGAGCCATAATTAGTGAAGCCGATGGTGATTACTTGCCACTAGTCGCTATTGCTCCCCAATACCCCACCAGGGCGGCACAGCGGGGTATCGAAGGCTGGGTGCTGGTGTCATTTACGGTGGACGGCGAGGGGAATGTGATAGAAGATTCTATCTCAGTAGTCGATGCCGAGCCCCTACCATATTTGACCCCTCGGCTGTCCGCGCTACCCGGCAATTCAAGTTTCAACCCCGGGTGATCAACGGGGAAGGAGTAGACGTGCCCGGTGTTCAGTATCTCTTTAGATATGCGTTAAAAAATGACGAAGTCTAAGCCAACAATCAAAAACAAAACCCCCTTATCCCGTGCTCAGCGCGAAGTTATGGAGGTAATCTGGGATCTTGGTGAGGCGGGTGTTGCCGAAGTGACCGCGGCGCTCAACAAGCAGCGGCCGATTGCCCGCAATACCGTGCGTACCTTGATGGAACGCACGGAAGAGAAAGGCTGGTTAACTCATCGAGTCGAGGGCCGTAGTTTTCTCTACTCGGCCATCGTTCCGCGGGAGGAGAACCTCGGACAGAGGGTAATGGACATGGTGGATAAGGCCTGTGGCGGCAACCCGGAAAAGCTGATGATGGCGCTGATGGACTACCGTGGGCTCACTGAAGATGAATCCAAGCGCATCCGCAAGATGCTGGATGACGCAAAGAAGAAGTGAAGTAAGGGTCAAGTCTTGAAACTTGAATGCCACTGCGGGCATTGAAACGTCGATTCAACAACAAGACTCGACCCCGAGGTTTTACTTCAGCGCTGACGAGTCGGATTCGAGCCGTTAACCCCCACCCTGTAGACACCATTGCTGTGTCCGTTAAAGTTGCCCTCAGTCAGCCATTCCAATGATGCGCGGTGCAGGAATTTGTATTGGGCCGTTTCCCACACGGTGAAATGTGTGGAGCAATCCATGGTTACGAAAACCCTGGAATCGGTTCCAGTGAGATCCTCATAAAGCACGCCCCGGGATTCCGGATTGTCCTGGGCGCCTACTACGATCATGGTCGGTGAGGCGACGCGTGCGGCCCCTTCCCTATCCCATTGCGGTCCATCGGCAATGTAAGGACCGCTGGTTCGAACCCGCATCACGCCATGGCTTGGTCCCCACACCGAACCCAGTGGATCGAATGCCATCGCCGTATCCCATATCACATCTCGAATGCCGGGATCGACT
>DMJN01000172.1 GCA_003451715.1 Gammaproteobacteria bacterium
TCTGACCAAGGCATTGTTGCCCGCACTAAGCAACTCGGTGGATGCAAGGTTACTGTTTACTTCTTCAAGTGTGGGTCGGGTCGGGCGCGCTTACTGGGGCGCCTATGCGGTTTCAAAATTTGCCGTGCAAGGGCTGATGCAAACACTTGCTGATGAACTGGTCAACACCACCTCCATTCGCGTCAATAGTCTGAATCCGGGTGGTACTCGTACCGCCATGCGGCGCTCGGCGTATCCGGCAGAAAACCCGCAATCACAACCCAGCGCCGAGTCCCTCATGCCGGTCTATCTGTACCTGTTAAGCCCTGCCGCACAAAGCATTCACGGGCAGGCACTGAATGCGCGGGACTTCGACCCTGCAACCGTGATATCAGACTAGCCCGTAGTTATCGCCTATCCGGGGTTTGCCAGCTTCAGCAGTTTGTCTATTTCATGCCTGGACAGCTCGCGGAATTGGCCTCTGGTAACAGTGCTCGGAATAAAAATGGGGCCGAAACGCACTCGCTTCAACCGACTCACCTTCAATCCCTGCGACTCCCATAGTTTGCGGACTTCCCGGTTTCTGCCTTCCATGAGCACGACGTGATACCACTGATTGATTCCTTCACCGGCATAGAATTGTATATCGGTAAAGCGGCATAAATGATCGTCAATGATTATGCCTTCGTGCATTCGCTCAATCATATCGGGAGTCACTTCCCCCATAACCCGTACCGCGTACTCACGTTCGACCTGCGAACTGGGATGGGATAGTCGATTGGCAAGCTCTCCATCGGTGGTAAACAACAACAAACCGCTGGTATTGATATCCAGCCGGCCTATGGACACCCAACGGCCGTGCTTGATCGGTGGCAGCTTCTCAAAAACGGTTGGTCTCCCTTGCGGGTCTTTGCGCGTACAGATCTCATCTTCGGGCTTGTTATAGAGCAGCACACGTCGCTGCTCACGAATTTTTTTCTGAGGTGAGAGCTTCTTGCCGTCCACGAGGACTTTATCCGACTCTTCGACACGTTCTCCCACTACTGCAAGCTTGCCATTGACCTTGACTCGACCTGCGGCAATCCAAGCTTCAATTTCACGGCGCGAACCAAAACCCGCCCTAGCCAGAACCTTTTGTAATTTCTCAGACATGAATTTAGCTTACGGTGTACGCGTGTAGATAGCCATGCTTAGCTTTCGAAGTCTTCCTCATCATCAACCACAACTTCCCCGCTGCCGTCAGTGTCGTGGTCTGCTTCGAGGTCTCCGTCAGCACTGGGCTCGGGGTCGTCAGAATGTTCATGGTTTTCTGGCTGAGCCCACTGGTTCTGCTCAGCAGCTTCCCCTGGCTCCTGCGGAAGTTCCTGAGTCTGTTCTTCTAATGTAATTCCATCATCGGGTTGACCGAGTTCGGTTACAGCGATTTCTCCAGCCGATGCCGAATCACCCACTTCTCCCTCTGTGTCCTGTTCTTGTTGCTGTTCTTCGTCCAACTCGTCATCCAACGCCAGCAATTCTTCTGGCACGCCCATCTTCAAGATTTCATCGAGCGGCTTCTTGGAGAGCTCCACGGCTTCCTCTTCAGCGAGCACCTCAGCTTCTTCGGCTGCGCTCAATTCATAGCTGTTCTCGTCGATTACCTCCTCTGGCAACTCGAGGATTCGTCGGCTTGCCAGATCATCTTCAAGGTCCAGGTCCTGTTCTGACTTGCCGAGGTCCTTGATTTCCGAAAGTGGAGGTAAATCCTGCAGATTCTTCAGGTTGAAGTAATCGAGAAACTGCCGGGTGGTAGCGAACATTGCCGGTCGACCGGGCACGTCTCGATGACCCACTACACGCACCCATTCCCGATCTAACAGGGTTCGAATGATGTTGGGGCTCACCCCAACCCCCCTGATTTCTTCGATGTCACCGCGGGTAATAGGCTGCCGGTAGGCAATCAGTGAGAGCGTCTCCAGTAGCGCACGCGTATAACGAGGCGGCCTCTCTTCCCAAAGCTTGGCAACCCACTCGCTCAATTCCTGCTTAACCTGAAAACGATAGCCTGAGGCAACCTCCTTTAATTCGAATCCGCGATCGTCGCATTCTGCTGAGATTACTTGCATTACAGCTTTCAATTCTTTGCGATCCGGTCGTTCATGTTTGCTGAACACCTGAGCGATATTGTCCAGCGAAAGCGGCCTGCCGGCAGCCAACAGCAAGCCTTCGACGACCATCTTAACCTTGTTATCTACATCACTCATTGGCTCGTACGCTTCAACTCCTGGATTTCAAATGGATCGGTCCGAATGGATCGGTCTGCACAATTTCTATCAATGAATCTTTCATCAGCTCCATTACTGCCAGAAAGGTCACTATCACACCTGAGCGACCTTCCTCTTTTACCAGCAGTGATACCAGCGGAATGAACTTGTGCTCAGAGATGCGCACTAGTATTTCCGACATTTTCTCTCGAGTGGAGAGCGTCTCCATCTGGATATGGTGATGTTCGAACATATCGGCCCGGCGCAGCACGCGAGCCAGGGAAAATAGGATATCCTGCAACGCGACATCCGGATCTGGTGTAATTCGCTCAATCTGGGGCAGTGCGGCATTGGCCCGGTAGAAATTCCGGTCCATGCGAGGTAAGGCATTGAGATCCTCTGCTGCTTGCTTGTAACGCTCGTACTCCTGCAACCGGCGAATGAGCTGCATACGCGGATCGCCTTCTTCCGCGTCATCCTCTTCCTGCCTTGGCAATAGAAGGCGCGACTTGATTTCCGCCAGCATGGCAGCCATTACCAGATACTCTGCAGCGAGCTCGAACTGACTGGCCTGCATCAATTCCACATAGGCCATGTATTGATCGGTGATCTCTGCGACATTGATCTCGAGGATATCGAGGTTTTGCCGCTTGATCAGATACAGCAACAGGTCCAGAGGGCCTTCGAATGCTTCGAGGAATATCTCCAGCGCGTCCGGTGGAATATACAGATCCTTCGGCACCTCGGTGATAGCCTCACCAGCGACAAAGGCCAGAGGCAATTCCTGCTGTTCGGGGGTGTTCGGGTCGCCTTCCTGGGGGGTGTTCGGGTCGTTTTCCTGGGGGGTACTCGGAATCCCTTGCGGTTCAAGGTTTTCCGTTTCAGTCTCGGTACCGGTAGTCGTCAATCTGCTGGTCTGCTCGATTCTTTTAATGGAGTGTTTGTTTGTAACGGCTTGGGCGAAATTTTACCCCACTTTTCCAAAAAGCTCACCTGCGGAAATAATTATCACCAACCTACCAGACCCATCGCCGAACGCACTTCATGCAGCGTTTCTCGGGCAGATTCTCTGGCTGTCTCACCACCTTCGACAATTATCGATCTGACCAGGTCTGAATCTCTTTCATATTGCTGTGCCTGCTCCTGAATTGGTTCCAGCTCACTGACAATAGCATCGATGACCGGTTTCTTGCATTCCAGACAGCCGATGCCAGCACTCTTACAACCCTCGACAACCCATTCTCGGGTCTCGTCGGTGGAATACGTTGTATGCAGTTGCCACACCGGACACTTGGCTGGATCTCCGGGATCGGTCAATCTCACCCGCGCCGGGTCAGTTGGCATGGTACTGATCTTCTTCTGCACGTCTTCCAGCGGTTCCCGTAAGCAAATGGTATTGTCATAGGACTTGGACATCTTCTG
>DMJN01000178.1 GCA_003451715.1 Gammaproteobacteria bacterium
GGCGCATGGAGTCTACCCAGGTGCTCGCCAACGGGCGCGAGCAGGAACGTTACGAGGATGTGGGACTGCCCAAGATTACCTTCTTCGATTCCATGCGCTTTTACTTCAACGGCAATACGGTGGACCTGGTTAATACCGGCAGCGGACATACCGACGGGGATGCACAAGTCTACTTCCGCGAATCCAATGTCATCCATACCGGTGACATGTTCGTGCGCTATGGCCTGCCGTTTATCGATCAGAACAACGGCGGCAGCCTGGACGGCATGATCGACGCCTTGTCTAACCTGGCCAGCCTGATTAACGACGACACCATCATCATTCCCGGTCATGGTCAGTTATCTAATCGCGATGATCTGTTGGAGTTTCGTGACATGCTGGTGGTCATCCGCGGCAAGCTGGTGCGGGCCAAGGTGCAGAGTTTGTCGACGGAGGACATGCTGGCAACCGAGCCGGCTGACGGCTATGCCCAGCCTAATGCCGGTACCGCTGACTGGCTGACGCGAGCATACGGTGAGTACGTCAATTAGCGGCGGAAGGGCACTGCACTTTTCAGGCATTCACCGACTGGCCATGCCCGCAGCTGAAAACGCAGTCAGTGCCCGCACGAGGATTAAAAAATGAAAAACCTTGCCATTTACCTGCTCGGTATGTCGCTGCTTTGCGGTGTCACGCTGGTGTCAGCCCAGTCCGACGCGCCCCAGGCACCGACTGTGATAAGACTCGGGGATGGACCGATTATTGTTCCCGACATGGATTCGCGCATGGGGGCCAATATTCAGGGCCCATCCCTGATCAAGGTGCCGGAGTGGATCGAAAATCCACTCGGCAACTACTACCTGTATTTTGCCGATCACCGTGGTCTGTATATCCGTCTCGCCTATGCCGATGAATTGACCGGTCCCTGGACCATGCATGAACCCGGCACCTTCAAGCTGGAAGAATCTTTCTTCCCCACCACCTGTCCACCCTGTTCTCCGAACACACCCGGCTCTACGGCAGCGTTGTATGCGCATATCGCCTCGCCCGATGTACACATAGACCAAGAGAATCGGCGCATCGTGATGTATGTGCATGGCCGCGATGTGGGGCGGCAACTGACCCGGGCGGCGACTTCCACCGACGGGTTGCATTTTGAGGGCCGCCCCGAGGCACTGGGTGCGCCGTATTTTCGCGTTATCGAGCACGATGACTACTACTACGCCCTGGCCATGCCCGGAATTGTCTTTCGCTCACGTGACCGGCTCAGTATTTTCGAAGAAGGGCCCCGACTGTTCAATCCCGACATGCGCCACAGCGCGCTGCTGATGCGGGATAATCTACTGCATGTGTTCTGGACCCAGCGCCGCGACGCGCCGGAGCGCATCTTCATGGCCACCATCGATGTCACCCGGGACTGGATGGATTGGCAGGAATCAGCGGGGGTGGAGGTGCTGCGGCCGGAAATGGAATGGGAGGGTGCAAGGCTCGAGATCGCCCCCTCCCGTGGCGGTCATATCGACGAGCCCGTCAATCAATTGCGGGATCCCGCCATCTATGAAGAAGACGGCAATATCTACCTGCTCTACTCGGTCGCCGGTGAACATGGCCTTGCCATCGCACGGCTGGAGTTCTAATAGCAGGATTTGTCTGCGACCCTTTACGGATTGTTATAACGCTGTATAAACCGACTGGTCTTACCCCGTAAGTCCGGTGAGTATACCGAGCGGGTCGGGTCATCGGTGTCATTTAAAAGCACACCGCTCTCCGCTTCCAGCTCGAAGCCTGCCGCTTGCAGAGTTCTCGTGGTAAACACCGGCGAGATACGATGCGTGGTATTACCTGTCGAGCTTGGTGCATCATCCGGGGCCACATGGTCAATCACAGCGAGAGTCCCGCCGGGCTTCAGGATTTTGCGGAGCATGGCCAGTGTGGTATCCGGGTTCGCGCCCCAGCGTTCGAAATAGAGATCATGAAAATTCTGAATCAGGAATACCTGATCCACGGAATTTTCTTCCAGGTCCAGATCCTTCAGTTCGGCATAGATGGGCACCACATTATCCAGGTGGGGAGAATTGCGAATGTGTGCCGCGAAGGCATAATTCGGGTCCATGCCCTGGGAAGCCAGTGCCTGTGAAATCACCCTGCCATCCTCACCTACTACGCCGGCCAGTATTTCGGTGTAGTAGCCGCCGATCGCCACCATGTCCAATACGGTCATGCCGGGCTGTACGCCCATGAATTTGATCACTTCCGCCGGTTTGCGCAGTGGGTCGCGTTCGCGGCTGGCTGCGATTCGTGCCGGATTGTCGACGGCAGCCTGGACCAAGGCATCGTAATTTTGTGCCTGAGCTGCAGTGAAGGGCAGAACACCGAGCGCGATGAATAGTAGCAGCGAGTTTGCGAGTTTGTTTTTCATACTATTTTCCTAGGGGTGGAGTATCCAGAGGGTTCCTAGCATAAGCATGGGACATGGGTGTGTCCAGTTGCCAGCGTGCCTGAATCAATTACAGCAATGGCTGCGCCTTTTTACGGTATATTGGCACCCTGTGTTTTAGCCTGGGAGTGATTTGCATGGCGCGTAAACTGGCAGTTCCGAATGAAGGTGAACTTGTTGTCCTGGAGCATGAGTCCCGGGTGCTGCGAGATAATGCCCTGGGCGATCCGAATGTTCGCAAACTTCCAGTCTGGTTGCCGCCGCAATACTCGGGGGCACGCGGCAAGAAACGCTTCCCCGTGCTGTATGACCTGGTTGGCTATACCGGCTCGGGCTGGTCCCATGTGGCATGGAAGAACTTTGAGGAAAACCTGCCGGAGCGCGCGGCGAGGTTGATTCATGATCGCAAGATGGGTCCCTGTATTCTGGTATTCCCGGACTGCTTTACGGCGCTTGGCGGGAACCAGTACATCAATTCGTCTGCTATCGGACGTTACGCGGACTACCTGACCCGCGAGTTAATTCCTTTCGTGGACAAGGAATTCCGAACCCTGGCAGGCCGTGATCACCGTGGCTGCTTCGGTAAATCTTCAGGAGGTTACGGGGCGATTATCCATGCGATGAAATATGCAAAGTACTGGGGTGCGGTTGCCGATCATTCCGGCGATGCCTACTTCGACTTTGTCTGCCTCGCCGATTGGCCGAATACGCTTACTGAACTGGCCAGGTTCAGGCAACCCCTCCCCAAAACTGGCAAGTACCGCCCCAAAGCCAGGCTGAAACCGGGCCATGACGATGGCAGGGCGCGACGCTTCCTCGAACATATCTGGAATAAGACCAAACTCAGTGGTGCCGAGGTGCACTGCCTGATGAATCTGTGCATGGCGGCCAGCTATGATCCATCGCCGTCGGCGCCTAATGGCTTCAAGCTGCCTTTTGACCTGGAAACCGGTGAGAGAATAGAAGCACGCTGGCGCAAATGGTTGCAACACGATCCGGTACAGCTGGTTTCAAAATACAGGAAAGAACTGAACTCGATGAAGGGCATCTATATCGACTGTGGCTGGCGTGATCAATATAACATTCATTATGGGTGTCGGCAGTTATCCCGGCAGTTGACCCGGGCTGGCATTAGCCATCGCTACGAGGAATTTGATGGTACTCACTCAGGGATTGATTACCGCATGGATGTGAGTCTGCCGTTCTTGTATCGCGCCTTGAGGTAAGCTTAATTTTAGAATGCTTGGCAGGGGTGCCCGTGGAAGCATTGAGCGATTGGTGCGGTCGATGGTGATGGCTTCGGCCACCAGCACCAAAGCAAACGAAAATGACTAATAAAGGAGGAGCAGGCTGTAAATGCCAGTACGCACCAGCCAAGTGCTGCTGACTGTACTGATTTTCGACAACTAGTTTTCACCGGTTAAGCAATCATTCAGCTTATTCAGGCTAAGCTCAGGGGCACGATGCATCACTGCGCCAATCCCAAGCAGGTGACTGTAATGAAAACTAAATCAAGAATTACCAGGCTTTACCTCAGCCGTTTATTTCTGCTCCTTGCATTTTTGATCCCAGGCGGCGAGCTTGCCGCTCAAGATCCGGTACCTGTGGAAGAAAGTGAGAATGTAATTGTCACTCAAGATCCCACCCCTGTAGATGAGAATGGCAATCCACTTGTAGTAATCCCGGAAGAAGTGGATGCAATCCAAGGTGCTCCTATCGAAGCAGAGCTGGCGATATTCAGCAGCGATGAACTGGAAGAATTCGTGGGTCCCATTGCCCTGTACCCGGATAACCTGTTGGCAATCATTCTTCCTGCATCCACCTATCCACTACAGATCGTACTGGCTGCACGATTCCTGGAAGCGCTGGAGAATGACAGTAGCCTGGAGCCCGATGAGACCTGGGACGAATCCGTTATTGCCTTGCTCAATTATCCGGAAGTGATCCAGATGATGAATGAGAATATCCAATGGACCTGGCAACTTGGCGAGGCAGTGGTCACTCAGGAGACGGAAGTGCTTACTGCAATTGGCGCGTTTCGCGAAAAGGCAGTTACTGCGGGCAACTTAGAGTCCGACGAGTATCAGGCCGTAACGACCAACGATGATGTAATTGAAATTACTCAGGTCGAAGAAACTACTGTCTATGTTCCTTACTATGTGCCGGAAGAAGTTATCGTTTATCAGCCAGAACCGGTTTATCACTATTATCCTACGGCGTATCCGGTGTATTACTATCCGTACCCAGCCAGGTATCGTTTTAGGTCGGTTTTTTTTTGGGGATTAACCACTGCGTTCGGCATTGGCTGGCATGATCATCATCTGCGTGTCTACCACCACAGTTATTCACATCACCCTTACTATGGACGTCATTACGATTCCAGGCATCGCTATCGGCGCTCGGATATCAGGGTTTTCAACAGCTACTATGTTGACAATAGCTATCGGCGAGGCAGGGATCGACACCGCGATGGAAGCTACTGGCGACCACAGCGAAACAGCGGTGCGCGACCCTACAATCGGCGTAATCGATACAACGATTACCCGGCACGCAGTGTGCCGGCTGCTTTCAATGCCAACCGTGGCAATGTGGCTTCTGGGGATTATGGCGGGAATGCTGCGAATAGAGGAAACGGAGCGAATAGTGGGATAGCAGCTAACAGAGGAGCGGGAGGCAACAGACCCAACCGGGGCAATGGTGGTCCAAACAATAACCGCCGCGCTGCAATAGATCCTTCGGCGAGAAATGGTTTTGCTGAACTCAACGCGCCAGAAGCAAACAATGGTTTAGGTGCTCTGTCGAATGACAGGCAAGGCAACAGGGTGACGGGCAACAACCGTGGCTCCGGACGCGGGCGATCCGATACCTCAGCAATAGTTGGCAATAATTCCGCAACTACCGCAGCCAATGCACTAACTGCTCCGAATAATCGGCCAGGGGGCAGGCGACAGAACAACGATCGCAGATCAAGAATCGATCGCCAGTCTGGCGCGGCACTCGGCAGCAGCGATCCAATCGGCCAGGAATCCAGGGAGCCAGGTAGTCGTGAGAGCAGTGAATTTACCTCCCCCCAGACTAATCAGGACAGCACCAGTCGAGGAATCCGGCGGCAGTCCAGCCAGAGTGATACCAGTGCATTAACCCGTCCCAGCAATACTGCAAGCAGTCCTCGGCCAGAGCGAGGCAATCGAGTGCAAACCCAGCGAGGCACGAATCGATCTACGGATGATGGGCGACGGCGCCGGGAGAGGATAGAGCGGCAATTACGGGATCAAAGCAGTGCAAATTCCGTTGTACAGAGATCTACCCGGCGAGCGACTACTAATTCCAGTCCTGCTCGGCAACAGTCTATTGCCCCTGAAAGGAGTCGAGATACCAGAACCCTGAGCAGGGCCAATACAGTGCGCAATCAAGTGAACCGCAGCCGTGGGGCTACAATTACCGAACCGAGCAATCGCCAGGCTCGCCGGGCGCCCAGCAGGCAGAGTTCAGTCACCACACCAAGGGCACGTAATTCAGCACCGACATCCAGCAGGCAGAGTTCAGTCACCACACCAAGGGCACAGAATTCAGCACCGACATCCAGAAGGCAGAGTTCGGTGTCGTCATCGAGGAGACAGAGTTCGGCGCCACCATCCAGAAGAGCGGAGTCATCTCGCAGAAGTGAGCCTTCCCGTAGAAGTCAAGCTGCTCCTAACAGGCGTTCTTCGGCTCCTGCCGCTTCTCGGAGAGCACCCTCATCTCCAAGGCAATCGGGTTCCAGCAATCGCCGTAGCGATAAAGGCCGGCGTATTCGGTAGTAACAGGGTATAGATTTATTCAGGGTGTACCCAGGATACTTCCCGATCACTTGCTGCCCGAGAAGTAGAAGTATAGAAAGAAGAGTTACCAGTTCCTATGCAGTGTTGCCTTTAGAGAAGATCTGTGAGCACTTTTCCAGGGACTGTTCGATATCCTGAATAGCCTGCTCGTCATTTTCCGAAAACCGCAGTGCATTGTAGCTATGCAAGAATTCCTGGACTGCAGTCTGCCATGCACTGGGCCAGTGCTTGGGTAGATTATCGGCGTAAGTCGCCGCCGTCCAGGCGGGATTGGCTGGCAATTTTGAGATGGCCAGAAATCGGTTCCACAGCTTCTGCCATTGTTGTAACCGGCTTCCGAGCCGTGCTTGCTGGCCGCGCAGACGCCGATATTCCCTGACGAACAGAAATACCAGTACCAGTAAGCCGCCATAGCGCACCAGGTTGGCAGTCAGTTCATCTTCGAGAATGCTGTCGATCAGAATCTGCCACTACCCGGCCAGTGTGTGATACCAGAGGCTCATCGGATTGGAGTCATAACCGCCAAAAAAAGCCGTAATGCTGGGAGGAGTAGGATCTATGGTGTGCCAGTAACCGCTCTCCTCCTGCCACTCCACCCAGCTATGCGCATCGCGTCCCCGTACCAGCCACAAGTTTGAATTGAGTCGTTCGTGGATAACATATCCGCCTACCAGTCGACTTGGAATGCCATTCGCGCGCAAGGCGAGCGTTGCGGCAGTGGCAAACCAGAAACAATAGCCTTCTCTGTCATTAAGATAGAAGTCATGGAAGGGCTGCTCCAGATCGAAGTTGGTTCGCAGTGAGTAGCTTCGGCCTATGAAATGATTCAGCACATTATCGACCGTTTGTTGTTGATTGGTTGCGCTGAATTCATCGCTCTTTTGTTGCAGTGCTGCGTCCCAGAATTCAGGCAACTGCAAATTGTCTTCGTTTATGGTATCCGGCGAAGGGTTACCACCGGAGGACAGTTGCCAGCGTTTGTCGGTACCTCGTTCGTAAGCGGGAGTTAACACATCGGCCGCATTCCTGCTTATGGCGGCGAAGCGGCCGGTCACATGACTGGTGCCCGGCTTGACGAACAGATAGTTGTCATTGGTCAGGTTATGAACTGTCATGCTCCGGGGTGGCGTAGTCACTTGGCTAGCATGATGATTGTCAATTTCATAACGGAACTCACCGGTACTTAGGCTTAATGCTTCGAATCCACCATAGGAGCGCAGTGGTTGTACTGAAGGCGCCCACACCATCTCCTCATTCAGAATACTCAGTCGATTGCCCGCCAGGTATTGATCGGGTTGTTCTTCTGATTCGATGCGCATGACGGCACGGGTTGAGGGATGCAGATACACCGAGGCTCTCAATTGTTGATAGGGGGAGAATCCGGTTGGCGTATAGTTACTGGAAGCCGGAAACAGGTTTGCAATAGCGGATATAACCGGACCCTGACCGAGCCCCAACAACACCATCACTAAGGGAATCACCAAAAATAGCGGCAGCAGTAACATCAGACGAGGCAGCAGGACTCCGACGCAGCGGTCGGCGATCAGCACCAGGCTGGCCAGCAAGATTTCAGTTACGGTAATCACGGCGATGGGCACACCAAACTGTACGTCGTCAAAGCATAT
>DMJN01000089.1 GCA_003451715.1 Gammaproteobacteria bacterium
CACTTTTCAGTATGTTATGGGGATACCTGTTTCTTGCGGAGAGCATCACATTTTTTGTGGTTATTGGCTGTATGCTAGTGCTTGGCGGGGTGGGTATGACGACTGGAAAACTGCCTCGAAATACACTATTTTCGCAACATGACTCTACCTGACCAGGCTTGAATTCTGCTTCTTCAGGGGTCCGTAAAACCCACAAAAGAGCAGTAGATTGAGATGATTGAAAGGATTAGTGCAAAAACGTACAAATTGTACAGGTATATAATACCTGATAAAGTAACCAGTCGTTAAATGCCGTAACGGCGCTGCTTGCGGCGCAAATCTGACTAAAAAATACATTAAATAGTAGAGACAGGTTGGCTAACTAGAAATACTGTATTGTGTGGGTATAAAGAGTTCGCAGGATTGGAGCCAGAATCAAACCATGCAAGCAGAAACTGCAGAAGCAATTGAAACTGTAGAATTCGAAGAGGAAGAAACGACTTCGAGTTCTGCTGCGATCGATCTTCAGCCACCCCCATTCGCCGAAGTTCATGACGGCCCGGACTATGATAAGTCCACGGTTACAATCGAGCTAACCAATAATACTCGTGCCAAGGGTAAGCTTCTGAAATTCAATGCGGTCGACGAGAGCATTCGTATTCTCGAACCCAGAGCCGTGGTGCCTACCGATATCGATATGGACACCATCAAGTACATGTGTCTGGAAAAACTCTACCAACTAATGATTGGCAGTCCTGGAACTCCAGGGCTTGATGTCGACACAGAGGCACGTAGTTTCGAAGTTTACTTTAATGATCGTACCGAACTCACAGGCAAGACTTACGGTACCAGAACAGACAAGAACGGCATCCACATCTATGAGCAAACCAAGGTAGGGCGCAAGTGGCGCTACTGTACACACTTGTTTGTTGTTCATGCGGCAATTGAAACCATGTCATCAGTGGTCAGATCGGTGAAATGCTGGTTGAAGAAAAGCAGATTTCGCAGGAGGCATTGGACACCGCACTACAGGATCAGCAGGAAGAACGCTCCAGGTTGTTAGGCGAATATCTGATTACTCAAAAGATCGTCGATGCCAAAGAGCTGGAAGGAGCGCTGTCCCGCCAGAAGAATATGCCTAACCTCAAGCTTGGGGAAATTCTGGTCGGTGAAGATTTGGTTACTGAGGCACAGCTGAATGAAGCACTAAAAGAACAGAAGAAGAAACGTAAAGGCGCTCTGGGTGAGATTCTCGTTGGCAGAGGTGTCATCGAGAAAGATCAGATTCAGCAGGCTCTTGCGAAAAAGCTGGGCATACCATTTATTAATCTTCGAGAGTTTACTGTTAGTCCGGATGTTGTGAACATGCTGACGGCAGCCATCGCCTTTAAGCACAAGGTGGTACCACTCTATGTCTATGAAGGCAAGATCGTAGTCGCCATCGAGAACCCGATGGATTGGTAGGTCACCGACGCACTGAGTTTCAACATCAACAAATACGTCGAACCCGTTATGGCTTCGCCCGAAGATATAAACTGGGCGTTGCAATTTTACTATACCTCAGAAGACATCGAAGCCACTCTCATGGATTACGATGAGGAACTGGAAGAGAGTTCTGAGGAAGGCGAAGACTATGACGAAACTATCTTCTCCGCTATCGAAACCCAACAAGTTACTGATAATGTCGTCGTTCGTATTGTTAACAAAATTATTGAGGATGCCCATCGACAGAAGGTATCAGATATTCATATCGAACCTGGTATGGGTAAGCAGAAAGTAGTCGTTCGCTTCCGCAAGGATGGCGTGATGGCTACTTACTACAAGTTTCCAACCAAGTATCGGGCAGTTTTTGTTTCCTGTATCAAGGTGATGGCTCACCTGGATATCTCCAACAAGTACAAGCCCCAAGACGGCAAGATAAACTTCCGTCACTTCGCTCCCATAGATATCGAACTGCGTGTCGCTACCATTCCCACTGCGGGTGGTATCGAAGATGTTGTTATTCGTATCCTCAGTGGTGGCAAGTGTATGCCGGTGAATGCAATCGGGCTAAGTACACCTAATCTGGACAATCTTATGGTTGGAGTAACCAAGCCCTACGGATTATTCCTGGTGTGTGGACCCACCGGCTCCGGTAAGAGTACCACCCTGCACTCTATTCTGAATTATCTTAATTCAACCGAGCGGAAGATATGGGCAGCAGAAGATCCAGTGGAAATTACTCAGCCAGGTCTCAGACAAGTAGAGGTCAACGAGAAAGTCGGCATGACTTTCTCCGGGGCGATGCGTGCCTTCCTGCGTGCCGATCCCGATATCATAATGATTGGTGAGATGCGTGATACCGAAACCGCTGGCACAGCGATCGAGGCCTCACTGACTGGACACCTGGTATTGTCTACACTACACACCAATAGTGCTGCCGAGAGCATTGTGCGTCTACTGGACATGGATATGGATCCGTTCAATTTCTCGCTGATGCCATGATTGGGATTTTGTCACAACGACTTACCAAGACCTTGTGCACCTCTTGCAAGAAGTCCTACATTCCAGAAGCAAGCGAACTAGAGTTTCTGGCTACAGAATTCTGTAGAGAGGCAATTCCCGATGGCTCCCGTTCCGATCCAGAGGAAGAGGATGTTGTGAAGCAGTTAGAAGAGTGGCGCCAGGGCTACACACAGAAGGGTGAATTCACGCTATACAAGGCGCCAGGTTGCCCCGCCTGTCTGGATACCGGGTATCGAGGTCGAATGGGTGTGCATGAATTGTTGATGAGCACGCCTGCCATCAAGAAGATGATTCTGCGCAGAGCCCCAGCGGCAGAGGTTCACTTCGAAGCAATCAATTCGGGTATGCATACCCGAAAGCAGGATGGTATCGAAAAAATTCTGCTCGGTTATACCGATTACACGCAGATCAGAACGGTTTAATCTTTTAGCTCAGTAATTTGGGCAAAAAAACCCGATCATTGTGAAGTGATCGGGTTTTTATTTTCTACCGTTTTAACTACGCAACTAGTGAGCTGCACCAGCTACGGGTGCAGCGCCGGGTAAAGCCATGGCAGTCAGCTTCGATCCCGTTTGCAGCATGATGTACTGATGC
>DMJN01000025.1 GCA_003451715.1 Gammaproteobacteria bacterium
AGTGGCTTTGCCGGCGAAATCCTCAAGCTGGATGAGAATGGCAAGCCCCTCGCCGGGACGGGTGAACCAGGCGAGAAACTGGGGGAATTCGGTGAGGCGCATTACATGACGATTACGCCTGCCGGCGATATCTTCGTAGCGGATACCGTCAAGCCGGATCTGCATAAATTCGTGGAGATCTAGGAATCAAAGGGGTCCCTGACCCCTTTGATCATCTTGATCTTGATCCACTTTATCCCAATTTTCGCTTGAAATAATTTGCCGATGGCGTAATTTGGGTGGGCTAATACTGAGAACAAAATAGGATCAATACAGGACGGAGGCCACTATGTTCAACCGAGTCCTTACCACACTGGGCATAGCATTGGCGGGGCTGGTGCTGGCCGGTGCTGTCAGCGCACAATCCACCGATATGCCACGTACCGCCAAGGGTGTACCTGATCTGCAGGGGACCTATACTTATCGAACCCTAACGCCGCTGAATCGTCCCAGAGAGTTGGAACATCTGGAGGTGCTTACCGCCGAACAGGCAAAGGAATGGCAGGAGTTCGAGAATCGCCGCCAGAATCGCGATCTGATAATCGACTCCGTGGGCGGTGCCGGTTATCCGCCGGGTGTAATTTCCTACAACAATTTCTGGTATGAGCGGGGTGTGGAAACCATTGCCGATCGCCGCACTTCTCTCATCTATGATCCACCCAATGGCAGGATGCCGTCGCTGAATGCCGCGGGTCGCGAGAGAGCCCGGATTCGAGGCGAGAAGCGTCGTCTCAGTGAAGGACCGGAGGCGCGTAGCCTGGCAGACCGGTGTCTGATGAGTGGAGGTGCAGGACCACCCCTGGTGCCCGGCGCCTACAACAACAACGTGCAGATTGTGCAGACTGAGGATCACCTCATGATTCTCAGCGAGATGATCCACCGCGCGCGCATAATTCGTTTCGATGATCAGCACCAGACTCGCCACGTCAAATGGGATGGCGATGCCATTGCCCACTGGGACGGTGACACGCTGGTGATCAACACGCAGCATTTCTACTATCACGATAATGGGCGCGGTTCCTCTCAGAAAATGTCATTGGAAGAACGCATTCGCCGAGTCGATGCCAATACACTGGAGTATGACTTCACGATCGAAGATCCACTCTCCTGGGATGAGAGCTGGTCGGCGAAGTTCCCGATGCGCCGCATCGAGGATCCTATTTATGAGTACGCCTGCCATGAAGGCAATCATGGCCTGCCCGGTATCCTGGCCGGTTGGCGACGCTATGAATCCATGGGTATGAATGGAGACGGCACACCCAAAGAGTAGTTTTATAATGGAATGAGACGTATCGCCGGGGGATGGATCATCCCCCGGCCTGTCTTTACAAGCTTCAATCCAAAAATGCAGAAGTTCTTCGCGATTCCCATAATTTTCCTATCACTGTTTATCTGGTCAGTCGCTCTGCAGGCTCAGCAAATCGATCTGACCGGTGTTATCGACATGCATGTCCATGCCGGTCCGGATTCCAGGCCACGGGCAATGAACGATTTGCAGGCTGCAAAACTGGCGCAGCAAGCAGGACTGCGAGCCATCGTGCTGAAGAATCACTTTACCATGACAGCAGATCGAGCTGCTCTGGCCATGGACCAGGTAGAGGGCCTGGAGATTTTCGGTGGCATTGCGCTGAATCGCGCCGTTGGTGGTATTAATCCCGAGGCGGTGCGACAGCTGGTGGCTTTTTCCGGTGGCAGGGGGAAAGTCGTCTGGTTACCGACCTTTGACGCCGAATTCTACGTGACGCGTGCCGGCAGCGGCGATGCCTTCGTGAGCATCATAGAGGGGGGCAGGCCGGTGGATGGACTCACCGAAGTATTCTCTATCATTGCGGAGAACGACCTGGTTCTGGCCATGGGTCATTCGGCACCCGAAGAGGTGTTGGCTTTGATTCCGCTGGCGAGGGAGCAAGGAGTCAGAAGTATTCTGATTACCCACGTGTTCGGTCAGGGCGCAACGTTTCAGCAGATGCAACAGATGGCTGAGGAAGGAGCCATCATGGAACTGGATTGGCTGGCGGCCTATACCAACCCAGACTTGATCAATGCCTATGTGAATGCCATTCAGGCAATTGGTGCGGATCGATTCATCATCTCTTCCGATTTTGGCCAGGCTGGCAATCCCGACCACGCCACCGGATTGACTGATTTTGTCCGTGCACTGTATGCCGCAGGACTCAGTGATTCGCAGATTGACTTGCTGGCCCGGCAAAACCCGGCAAGGTTGTTGGGACTCGATCAACCCACTCTTCTACTCACAGATTAAAATAGCAATAAAGGTAGGTACCATGTCTAACTCTATAAAAAAATCCATCATGCTTGCTTCGCTGGCGATGACGCTACTGGCACCCACAGCTGTTGTGGCGCAGCAGATTTCGGCAGCTGAAATCGACCGAATGGTAATCGAGCTGTCCAACTGGGGGCGCTGGGGTTCAGATGATCAGCTGGGCACCTTGAATCTGATTACACCAGCCACGCGCAAGGCAGCAGCAGCCCTGGTCGAGGAAGGAGTCTCAGTGTCGATGGCACAGGATTTATTAACCGAGTCCGCGCCTGACAATGGCAATCCCTTCGAACACGACATGCCCACCTTGCCCAGTGACAACAATCCCTGGGCAGTGGATAAGATCGGTGTGCGGTTTCATGGTCTGGTTCATTCACATATCGATGCCCTTTGCCATCATCACTACCGGGGCAGGTATTACAACGACAATCCATTGTCTATTGTGAGTGATGGCGGATGTAGCAGAAACTCGGTAATGACCATGGCGGATGGTATTTTTACCCGCGGTATCTTAATGGATATTCCCCGTCTGAAAGGGCAGGACTGGCTGGAGCCTGGCTATGGCGTCACGGTGGCCGATCTGGAAGCCTGGGAGCAGGAGACTGGCATAACGGTCGGTTCCGGTGATGCCGTATTGTTGCGTACAGGGCGTTGGGCGCGCCGCGAAGCGATGGGGCCCTGGGCGAGGGAAGGCTTCCCCGGGTGGCACTGGTCTACGGTGGCCTGGTTGAAAGAGCGCGATGTGGCTATCATAGGTTCTGATGCAGCTCTGGATGTATCACCTTCCGGCGCCGAAGGAGTAGGATCACCGGTGCATATGTTGGTGTTGGTTGCTCTTGGAATGCCTATTCTCGATGCCATGAACCTGGAAGGAGTTGCTGAGAAAGCGGCGGAACTCGGCAGATGGGATTTTCTGCTCACTGCCTCTCCTATGCGGGTGGTTGATGGCACTGGTTCCCCGCTGAATGCCATCGCTACCTTCTAGACGAGGTGCTAAACTTCTCAGCATTATTACCCAGGCGCTTAACTTATGCGTGTAGCAGATCATTTCAGTAAGGCAGAAATGCAGCGCTTCCATAAAAGAAGCGACCTGCATGCATGGCTGGCATTCATCGTCAATTGGGGAATCGTCTGTTTCTCCTTTTTTCTGGTTGCCGCCTGGTCCAACCCGCTGACCATTCTGATTGCCCTGTTGTTAATTGGTGGCCGGCAGTTGGGTCTTGGAGCCCTCATGCATGAATGCGGGCATGCTACACTTTTCAATTCGCGACCCTTGAATCGATTCATGGGTAAGTGGTTGGCTGCCAGCCCGGTATTTTATCGACTCGATGATTACATGAATCATCATCTGGAACACCACCGTGCCATCGGCACGACTGAGGATCCGGACCTGTCTCGCTACCAGCGATATCCCGTACCAGCTACAGTGCTGCGTGGTAAGATCTGGCGTGATCTAACCGGCCGTACGACGCTGAGCTATCTGCGATTTACACTGAAGAACAATAGGGTCAGCACTGTGGATGAGCAGGGTAGAAAGCGCTTCGACGTGATGCAATTTGTGCGCCGTTTCCATGCCACGCTCATTACTAACCTGATACTTATTGGCTTGTTAGCATTAGCTGGAGAGCCCCAGCTTTATCTGCTGTGGGTAGTCGCTTACTTCAGTTCGTATATGGTGTTCAGCCGAATTCGCAATCTTGCCGAGCACGCGGCCGTGCCGGAACTGTTCGATGAGAATCCACTCAACAACACGCGCACCACCATGGCGCGCTGGTGGGAGCGCCTGACTGTGGCACCTAACTGTGTCAATTATCACCTGGAACATCATCTGGTACCGTCGATTCCCAAATATCACCTGGCTTTATTTCATCGCGCCTTACGCGAGAAAGGGCTGCTCGAGCAGGCTGAAATAGCGACAGGCTATGGGGAGGTGGTACGCAAACTGATAAGCAAGCCTGCAGCTCAAGTGGCTACTTGATGGGCAGTCAGTAACATGCCACTGCCCCAGCTCATGCTATTGTTCTTGAAAATTTGTGCTGTGAGGCGTAGTTTCTAAGCTCAATAGGATTCACCGAAATACCTGATACTTGCTCGATTACAATGGAGGTTTGAATGAATATTCAAAATACTCATAAGAAAGCAGCATGGTTGGTCGTTTTGCTGGGCATTTTTTCTATACCGATGGTCATCCTTGCACAGTCTGGAGTCAACGATATCCCTCGTCTGCCTGATGGCAAGCCCGATATTCAGGGCGTCTGGGATTTCCGCACCATTACCCCTTTTCAAAGGCCAGTAGCACTCGGCGACAAAGCGGTGCTGACTGCCGAAGAAGCCGCTATATTCGAAGCTGAAGAGCTGGAACGGCGCGACAGAGACAATTTCACCGATACGACGACCACTGGCGACTACAACGAGTTCTGGTATGACCGGGGTGCAGAGATACTCGGAGATCGGCGCACGTCACTGGTGACAGCCCCTTCTAACGGTCGCATACCGGAATTAACGCAGGCTGCACAGGAAAGGAATCGCATCAGAAGAGAAGCGGCGCGCCTCGCGGAAGGAGTCGAAGTAAGACCTCTGTCGGAGCGCTGCATTATGGGCTTCAACTCCGGACCGCCCATGATTCCCAGCGCCTACAACAACAATGTGCAATTCGTGCAAACCGAGGATTACATACTGATACATAACGAAATGGTACATAACGTTCGCCCGGTGAAGATGTTCACGGTCGATCATCGTGAAGTGCCCCGTAAATGGGAAGGTGATTCCCTCGGGCATTGGGAAGGCGATACCTTGATCGTCGAAACGAATTATTTTGCCCGCGACACGGCCTTCGGAAATTCCAGCGCCAATATGCAGCTGGTTGAGAAGATCTGGCTGATCGATACCGATACGCTGGGTTACGAGTTCACCATTACCGACCCCACAACCTGGACCGAACCATGGACAGTGATGTTTCCAATGAAACGCAATACTGAGCCCATGTATGAATATGCCTGCCACGAAGGCAACTATTCTATGGCGGGAGTCCTGGG
>DMJN01000339.1 GCA_003451715.1 Gammaproteobacteria bacterium
AAGAAGTCAATTATCTGGGTATCGAAGATTATTTCGATGATTCGAATCTCTGCATTATCGAGTGGGCAGATAAGGGTGCGCAGCTGATTCCAGCGGCTGATTTGGTTCTGGAACTCGAGACCGAAGGCACGGGACGCCGCTTGAGGTGTCAAACATTCTCCGACAAAGGCCTGCAGATAGCCAAAAGATTGTGGCGTTAAGGCCGAAATCTATAGACAACGTGGACAATGGGCGCCGCAAGCTCAGCCCGGCAGAAGTAATCGAAAAGGGAATGCTGCAAGATTCATGAATTTAGGTCATCACAAATCCGCATTTATTGCAGTCCTCATGCTGAGCATGATGGCCACGCCTGCTCTGTTTGCGGCGAGCATCGACGAAATCAGAATGTGGCGGGCACCGGACCATACCCGGCTCGTGTTCGATCTAAGCGATGGCGTCCAATACAGCCTGTTCACACTGGATAATCCACATCGGGTGGTTATCGATATCGCAGATTCGGAAATGAACGATGATTTTTCCGGGTTAGATTTTGGCGATAGCCCAATTAGCGAGCTGCGCAGTGGTGTTCGAGAAGGCGACGATCTGCGCATTGTGCTGGACCTTAGCGCCGAGGTGAATCCATCCAGTTTTATACTGGAGCCTAACAGTGAGTTGGGCGATCGCCTCGTGGTTGATCTTTACGATCTGGGCACTACGAATTCCAGCACACCCATTACCCTTACTCCGGTCCCGGATCGCAGTCAGGACAGGCGCGAGATTGTGGTCGCAATCTCTGCCGGCCATGGAGGGGAGGACCCGGGTAGTATCGGTTACGATAGACGTATTAAAGAGAAGAATGTCACGCTGGCAATTTCCAGGGCCTTGTTCAATCGGCTGGAGAACATGCCCGGCTATCGCCCCATCATGATTCGGGAGGGTGACTACTATGTCGAACTGCAGCGTCGCCCTCAAATTGCCCGCGAACATCGTGCCGATTTACTGGTGGCCATACACGCAGACTGGTATAGCAGTAGCAGAGCGAGCGGCGTAACCATCTATGCCCTGTCCGGTGACCGGGCAGACCGGGAAAACTCGCGGCGAGTCTCTGAGAAAGAGAACAGTTCCGACCTGCTCGGGGGTGTTGGAGGCGATCTGACGTTAGGTGGTCTGGATGACGATGTGGCACTCACGCTGGTGTCGCTACAGATGGCCTGGAGCATGGAACAGAGCCTGGTAGCTGGAACCAGTATCCTGGCAACACTCGACGGGGTGACACGACTGCGGCGCGACAAGGTACAGCAGGCTTCATTGCAGGTGCTTAACTCACCGGACATTCCTTCGATTCTCATTGAAACGGGTTACCTGACCAACCCGGCCGAAGCCCGCAAGCTAAACTCGTCGAGTTTCCAGAGGCAGATGGCGGCCGCCCTGGCCCAGGGAATCATGAACTACTTCTATGATGCGCCTCCGGTGGGATCGCTGGTGGCATGGCAGAAAGCCAACGGCGTCAATCCCGGCTCCTACACTGTCAAGAAGAACGATAACCTGTCTGAGATTGCTGAGCGCTTCGGTATTTCTCTGGCAGATTTAAAGTCGCTTAACAAGCTACGCTCAAATACTATTCAAGTCGGTCAGGTTCTCGTGCTGCCCGGTGGAAATGCCTCGGCAGTGGAGGAGCACACGATTCGACGCGGCGAGACACTCTCCGAAATAGCCGCACAGTATCGGGTCAGCCTGTCCAGGCTGAAAGAAGCCAACAATATTGCGGGCGATCGCATCATGGTTGGACAGAAATTGAAAATCCCGGTTATCTGAACCAAGCCCACGCTCCACCATCTACCTGAACCGCATCATGGGAATTCATTTCCAGGGTGCTACAATGTTGGATCAGTTTGTTGTCCTGCATCTCGCCACATGAACCGAATTAATCGTCTCAGTCAGAGACTAGCCAACCAGATCGCCGCCGGTGAAGTCGTCGAGCGGCCGGCTTCGGTGATCAAGGAACTACTGGAAAACAGCCTCGATGCCGATGCCACCCGCCTGGACATCGATATCGAGCAGGGCGGCGTGAAACTGATGCGCGTTAAGGACGACGGTGCCGGAATCCACAAGGATGACCTCGCGCTGGCTCTTAGCCGTCATGCCACATCCAAGATCGCCGAGTTGGATGACCTGGAGAATATAAGTAGTCTTGGATTCCGCGGCGAGGCGCTGGCCAGTATCAGTTCCGTGTCACGACTGGCCATGCTATCCAAAGCCGGGTCGGATTCCTCCGCCGAAGGCTGGAAAGTAGAGTCCGAGGGCCAGGATATGCAAGCGAGCCTGTCTCCCGTAGCCCACCCCCGGGGCACCAGTGTGGAAGTGCGTGATCTTTTTTTTAACACACCGGCCCGCAAGAAATTTTTGAAAACCCAGAAGACTGAATTTTCTCGTATCGATGAAGTGGTAAAACGCATCGCGCTGAGTCGTTTCGATGTTCAATTTACCCTGCAACATAATCAACGCACCATCCACAAATTATTGCCCGCCAAGACAAATCAGCAACGACAGCGCCGGGTTGCGCTGGTGTGTGGCCCGGCCTTCATGGAAAATTCCGTGTACATAGATGTCGAGGCATCCGATCTACGACTATGGGGTTGGGTAAGTCTGCCCACGTTTTCCCGCAGTCAGGCAGATCTGCAATATTTCTATGTCAATGGCCGCATCATCCGCGACAAACTGGTGACCCACGCGGTTAAGCAGGCCTATCGTGATGTGCTGTTTCATGGCCGCCACCCGGCCTATGTATTGTACCTGGAGCTGGCTCCAGCTGGAGTCGATGTCAACGTGCACCCCACGAAGCACGAAGTTCGTTTCCGTGACAGCAGATTGGTACACGATTTTTTATTCAGCGCACTGCACAAAGCGCTTGCCGACATGAACCCGGGGGACCAATTGGAAACTCCCCAGCATGCCGCAACACAAGCTGGCTATGAGCAGAACAGTTCGGCCACTCTTTCCGGCCAAGCAGGTCTTGGTCTGGCTGAACCATCAGGATCTTCCTATGGTGATCGTAGTCGATTTGTTGCCGCCAATCCGGTGCAGGACCAGGTCCTTGCCCTTGCCAAGCTACATGGCGATGCAAGCGAAGTGCCGCCGCTGGGCTATGCCATCGCACAGCTGCATGGAATTTATATACTGGCGCAGAATGCCGAAGGACTCATTGTTGTGGATATGCATGCCGCTCATGAAAGAATTACCTATGAGCGTCTGAAGCTCGCCTGCCGGAAAGAAGAGCTGAAGATGCAGCCGCTGCTGGTGCCACTGTCCATCGCCGTCAGTCAATCAGAAGCTGACTGCGCCGAAGCACAGCAGCAAGCACTGCGGGGATTGGGTATCGAACTGGAAAGGGTGGCAGAAGACTCCGTGGTAGTTCGACAGATACCTGCCATGCTTAAAGACTCCGACGTGGAGCAAATGCTGCGTGATGTATTGTCCGATGTGCTGGAATACGGCAGCAGCGAGCGGATTCAGGCACAGCAGGGCGAATTGCTGGCGACGATGGCCTGCCATGGTTCGGTGCGTGCCAACCGGCACCTCACTATTCCGGAGATGAATGCACTGCTCAGAGACATGGAGGAGACGGAACGAAGTGGTCAGTGTAACCATGGGCGGCCCACCTGGGTTTACCAGTCTCTCGATGAACTGGACAAATTGTTCCTCCGCGGCCAGTAATCCCCGGCTGTGCTTGCTATCCTTTTATCACCGTGACCCATACTAAGGAAAAGCCCAATGTGATCTGTCTGATGGGCCCGACAGCATCGGGTAAGACGGCACTGGCGGTCGAATTGGTAAAGCGCCATCCCTTTCAGATAATCAGTGTCGATTCGGCACAGGTATACCGCGGCATGGATATTGGTACGGGAAAACCCGATCAGGCAACACTGGATGTTGCGCCACACTGGTTGATCGATATCAAAGATCCTGCTGAGCCCTACTCAGCCTCGGATTTCCGGTCAGATGCACTTCAGGAAATTGATGCGGTGATACAAACCGGCGATATTCCGCTTCTCGTCGGTGGCACGATGCTGTATTTCAAGGTGCTGCGGGATGGACTGGCGGCCATGCCCAATGCCGACCCCCAGGTGCGGCGGGAAATCGAACAACTGGCCGCCGAACAGGGCTGGGAAGCCGTGCAGCAGCAACTATCCAGCGTCGATCCTGAATCGGCTGCTCGCATTCACCCGAATGATCCACAGCGCCTGCAGCGTGCACTGGAAGTCTATAGGGTTGCGGGTAGATCCATGACTGAGTTACACGCCGAAGAACAGCGGGTGGGCAGGTCAACAGAGGAATCCCTGCCAGTAAATCTGCATTTTTTGGCGATCCAGCCCGAGGATCGCAAACTATTGCATGGTCGGATCGAACAGCGATTCATGGGAATGCTGGAAGCTGGGCTGGTGGATGAAGTTCGGTCCTTATTTCACAGAGATGACTTACACCCCCTGCTTCCCTCAATAAAATCAGTGGGATACAGACAAGTATGGCAGCATCTGTCGGATGAAATAAGCTATGATGCCATGATAGAAAAGAGTATTATTGCCACGAGGCAGCTCGCCAAGCGTCAGCTAACCTGGCTTCGTAGTTGGGAAAACCTGCGAAGGGTAAGCGAACCATCAGCTAAATCCATAGACAGTATCTTGAATTTCGTGGATTCCATCTCCATATAGGAAAATATGGCGAAGGTACCAGTCACAATAGAATCCGGTGTAGATCCAGCTTCCTGGTTTTGTCGCCTTAACGACAGCATTGTAGATAGATAGCAAGGAGAATAACAATGTCCAAAGGACACACGCTGCAAGACCCTTTTCTGAATGTGCTCAGGAAAGAGCGCATTCCAGTGTCCATATACCTGGTAAGTGGAATCAAGCTGCAGGGACAAGTCGAGTCATTCGATCAATTTGTCATCCTGTTGAAAAACGCAGTAAGCCAAATGGTTTACAAGCATGCTATTTCCACGGTTGTACCCGCACGCATGGTGAAGATTCCCATTCAGGGTCAAGGCGACGCACAGGATGAAGATGTCGGCGAACCAGGAAACGCTTAACTGAGGTAAATTTGTTTTTTGACAGGCCAGATTCTGGCGAGGTATCCATTCTAGTTCACATTTCGATCGATTCGGAGCGCGAACAGGAAGATCCATCTGAATTCGAAGAACTAGCTCTGTCTGCGGGAGCGATGCCGGTGGCGTATATCACTGGTGCTCGCAAGCAGCCGTCTCCCAGTCATTTTGTCGGTTCCGGTAAATTGGAAGAAATTGCCGCGGCAGTGCATGCAAATAAAGCTGAATTGGTGTTGTTTAATCATGCGCTATCCCCCAGTCAGGAGCGTAACCTGGAGCATGAGCTGAAATGTCGTGTGTTGGACCGCACCGGGCTGATTCTCGATATATTCGCCCAACGCGCTCGCAGCCATGAAGGCAAGCTACAAGTCGAACTCGCACAGCTGCAACATCTAAGTACACGATTGAAACGTGGCTGGACTCACCTGGATAGACAGAAAGGGGGTATCGGCTTGCGTGGTGCCGGCGAAACCCAGTTGGAACTGGACCAGCGAATGATCAGGCAACGCATCAAGTCAATCAACAAGAGCCTCGGCAAAGTCAGAGGGCAGCGTGAGCAGGGCCGCCGCTCCAGACGGCGGGCGGAGATCACTACTATTTCATTGGTCGGTTACACCAATGCCGGGAAGTCATCACTTTTCAATGGTCTAACCGATAGCGACGCCTACGCCGCGGATCAGTTGTTTGCCACATTGGATTCAACACTGCGCCGCATAAACCTGCCGAATTTTGGACCGGCAGTGCTGGCAGATACAGTTGGGTTTATCAGCCACTTGCCTCATGGCCTGGTAGAAGCCTTCAGGGCAACGCTGGAAGAGACGGCTGCAGCAAACCTGTTGTTACATGTAGTGGATGCTGCCACCGAATCACATAGGCTTCTGATTGAGCAAGTCAATAATGTGCTCACAGAGATAGAGGCAGACTCTGTTATCCAATTGGAAGTGTTTAATAAGATTGATTTATTAGACGATTGTGAGCCTCGTATTCAACGGGATACCAATGGCACACCCAGGCGAGTCTGGGTTTCTGCCGGAACCGGAGCCGGCTTGGATCTTTTGCAACAGGCGATCACTGAATTGTTGGCAGGTGTGCTGGTAGCTGAAACAGTGCAGATCGGTCCACAACAGGCGCGCCTGCGTAGCCAACTCCACGAGAAGGGATTCATCGAAGATGAAACTATCGATGAAACCGGCACCTGGCATTTGCAAGTTCGACTGCCAAAGGCCAATTTACAGCGCCTCCTTAAGCAGGGAGCGACACTGGTAATGACACCTGAACCCGTGGTAAATACTGAGCCGGACTGGTTTGAAGAAGAGCGGGCGAGCACCGCTTAAAATGGGAATTTAGTCTGCTGGCTGCGGCTCAAAATGCTGTGTAAATGCGTAATTATTAGCTAAAATCAACCTTCTGCTTCTTAGAAAGCGATGGAGAAACCAATGGCTTGGAATGAACCTGGAAATAACGGCAACGACAACGACCCTTGGGGTGGTGGTCGCAAAGGTGGTGACCAGGGACCACCCGATATCGACGAAGTCATCAAGAACCTTACCAAGAAATTCAACAGTCTGTTTGACCGTTCCGGTGGTGGCGGATCCGGTTCGGGTGGATCGCTCTCAATGCCAGGCAAACTGTCCGGTGGACTGATTGCCGCTCTGGCCGTGGTGGTGGTGGTAATTTGGGGATTCATGGGATTTTATATCGTCGACGCAGCGGAACGCGGTGTGGTGCTTCGGTTCGGTCGAATCCTGGATGACACGACGGGACCGGGATTACGTTGGAACCCACCCATCATCGATGACGTATCCCTGATTAACATCTCAGAGGTCAATGCCAAGACTTATGAAAACCGGGCAATGCTGACTACCGATGAGAACATAATCGATATT
>DMJN01000188.1 GCA_003451715.1 Gammaproteobacteria bacterium
GAATATCTCTGTTGCGGTGTCTGTCGCAGCGCTTTTATTTGCACAGACTGATTCTCGACTCATGGTGCCAGGTATTGCAATTTTACTGGTAGGCACTCTGGTCACCGGCCTGGGCGGTTCACTATTCAGTGACTACAAGGCCGTTATCTGTTCCCCCAGAAATGGTCTCGTGCCGGTATTCGCCGTCATGGTAAGCAGTATCTATTTCAGCTTCGGCTCCGAATACTCGGTAGGTGCCGAGGCGACAATTATCGCGGCAATAATGGTCACTACGCTGATCACGGGTTTGTTCCTAGTGTTACTGGCAAGGCTGAAGTTGGGAAACCTGGTTCGCTATATTCCTTACCCTGTTACTGGGGGCTTCTTTGCCGGTATTGGTTATATCTTTGTGGAAGGGGGCTTGACGGTCGCCAGTAGCCGGGAGCCTACATTCAGTGCATTTTCAGACACGGAGTTTGTTCAGCTAATTGTACCCGCTGTATTACTGGCGCTTTGTTTGATTATTGGAAAGATGTTCCGTGACAATCGCCTATCCGTGCCGGGTATCCTATTACTATCGATCATTATTTTTTATGGCGCTATGTATTTCTCCGGGATTACAACAGAAGAGGCAGCTACCAATGGTCTCTTGCCTGTCATCGAATCAACTGGATCATTGCTACCGGTCTTTCCCTTGGACTATGTTCAGGAAATACGCTGGGCTCTGATCTTACAGCAGATTGGAGGCATCTTGGTCGTATCTTTGCTCTGTGCCATGATGCTTCTGCTGGATGTTTCAGGAATTGAGTTGATTGCCGCCGATGACCTTGACCCCGACCATGAATTACAGGTGATGGGTGTTACCAATATTGTAAATAGCTTTGTCGGTGGTTTTCCTGGTGTATATACGTCTCTGATACGGCGCTTGTGGAAAGACTCGGTGGTAAAGACAGACTTACTGGTTTCGTCTATGCAGCGCTCGTCGCTGCCGCTATCCTGGCGGGCGCCGAATTCATGGAAATCGTACCGACCTTTATCCTGGGTGGCTTGCTCATTTATGTCGGGATGGAATTCCTGATCGACTGGGTCTGGAAAGCCAGAGGTGAACTGCCACTTTCTGATTACATCGTTGTCCTGCTGATACTGATTGTCATAATCTTTTCGGATATTTTGCAGGGCGTATCCTTCGGTTTCTTTGTGGCGATAATCCTGTTCGTGATTAATTACTCGCAACTCAGTGTTATCAAGATAGAAACCAACGCTAGTGATCATGCCAGTAATGTAGATCGAGATTTGGAAACTCGAGAGTTGTTAAACAAGGAAGGTAACCGCGTACTTATTCTAGTTCTTCAGGGCTTCATATTCTTCGGCACTGCCGACAAGCTTATCTCTGCAATCCGAACTCGTATTACGGACCGGGAAAATGGACACTTCGACTTCCTCGTACTGGATTTTCATCACGTCAGTTCAGTTGGATACATCCGCAATTGTTTCGTTTTCCAAGTTAGCCCTGTTAAGTGATCGAATCGGTTTTCACATTGTGATCAGTGGAGCCGATGAGAAATCCATGAAGCAACTGATCAAGCACCGCTTCTTTACCTTCGGCGAGCAGGTTTGGGAACGAAACTACAAGGAGCAACTGGAGACGGCTGTAGACTGGTGCGAACGTCGAATTCTGACTGATATGGATCGAGACCATGAAGATAGCAATGTGGAACTGGCAGATGTGCTACGACGGATCGCCTATGATGAATCTGATGTGAAGTTGCTGGCGGACTATTTTGTGGTGGAGAATCGAACCGAGGGCGAATACCTGTTCATGGAAGGGGATAAGGGAGAAAGCCTCTACTTCGTCGGTTCAGGCACTGTCGTTGTGGTACTGAAAATACCCAATCAGCAGGAACAAATTCTCAGGAAATATAAAGCTGGCGCGGTGCTGGGTGAGATGGCTATCTATACGGGCGAAAATCGCACCGCCAGCGTGCGCATCGAGGACGATGCAATGTTATTCAGGTTGGATAAAGACAAACTGGAAGAAATGTCGCGGCGCTTTCCCGGCTCAACCTCTGCGCTGAATACTTATATTGTTCGCATACTCGCTGAACGCCTGGGAAGGGCTAATCGAAATCTGAGTCGCTACATTTAGAAACAGCACAAGCTCTTCAGAAAGTGGGTGCATCCACCGGCAGTAGTACCACTGGCACCATCTCACTGTACTGAAACCAATCGCCATCGATGCGCACGATTTGTTCGCCTGTCCCATCCAGCCGCAGTGTTCCGGTAAATTCCAAGTCCAGCCGGGGTATGCGAATTATCACATTCAGGCCTTCGACCCGAACGGTGTCTGCAGGCATTCCATAGATGCCCAATCCACCGCTGATCAGTGCCGCCGTGTATTCACCTTCATTCAATGCAAAGGTAAAAGCCAGGTTCATGTTGTCGCGACCCAACACCAGGGGCCCTTCCCAGGAACCCAGTAAGCTCGGATAGGTCAACTGCTCCTGTGGGTATGCTGTTGCGCTGTAGAGCGTGATCAGCAGATAGAGAATGATAGAGGATCTCTGTTTCATAACACAGATAGTAAATCAGCCCGCAGTATTCGCGCAACGATCCCGTGATGTTGGCCAGGCCCTACAAAGAAAGTATGGGTGCCGCAGTAATCCCTGCTTCGCCTGCAAGCAGATTCCTAAAGCGGGCTCGCTATCGAAAAAGATCGAGGTCGATAGCATCTGCCATCGCCTTATAGCCGGCGTCATTCGGGTGCAGGTTATCCTGTGTAAATGACGGCAATATTCTCCCGGGATTATTCGGATCTTGTACAACCCTGTCGAAATCAATTACACCATCGAATTCACCGCTTGTGCGAATAAAGCGGTTGACTGCCTGCCTTTCAATTTCCCCTGCCTCTGTGTAATAGGCCGCTCCCTCGTAAGGCGTCAGGGTTGCTCCGAAGATCTTGATGCCGCGGGCATGGGCGCGGACAATAATATTTCGATAACCGGCAATGATCTCATCGGCGGAGATGAGTTGCACATCGCCAGAGGAAGACATGCCGATGTCGTTGATGCCTTCCATCAGCACCATGTGAGTCACCTTGCTCAGCGCCAGGACATCACGTTCGAAGCGGGCTTGCAGGTTTTGACCAAACAGGGAATTATCTTCGGTAGTCACCCGGTTACCGCTGATGCCGGCATTTACCACGGCGAAGTTATCGATACTGTTATCGGCAAACAGCCGGCGTGCGAAGTGGTTTGGCCAGCGTTGGTTGCCGCTCAGGGTAGAGCCCCAACCATCCGTGATGGAGTCGCCGACGGTGGCAATTGCCGATACCTGTTCATTGTGAATGACATCGATTGCCGTAAGCAGGTTCCAGGCAGGCGATTCTCCTTCCACAGGAAGACTCGTATCTGTGGTGTGATCACCTGACTCGGATATATAGTTGGTTTGGTTGGACAACGCGTGGGCGGTGAGGAAGCCGCTGGATTCTGGTAAATAGACACTCACCACCAGATTGCTCAGCCGGGGTAGGTTGAAAGCTACCGGGTCACTCAGTACCACCGCACCGCGTGGGATGGATACCGAGTCTGCTCCCCCGAAACTTACGCTTTGCAGGCTAGCGGGCTGTATGGAACTGCCTTCCGCCTGCAGTGCAATCGTTACCGCGCCGATGTGAACGGGTCGATCACCGTGATAATTAGCCAGTCGAAGTCGGGCGCTCTCCCCGCCAACACTGCTGTGAATTACCAGTCTCAATGTCTGGTCTTCAATCTCTGCATAGTCTTCATCGGTCGGGGGCAGGGTGCTGGGGCTGGTGGCCCAAGTGGTTATCCATCGCGGATCACTGTGCTGTTGTGCAGCGACTTCGGCAATGCTGATGTGGGCGACAAGAAGAAATACCAGCGCATAACGCATGAGTTGCCGAGGTAGGTCTCGAGTTGTAGGCATAGCGAATCCTCACAGCTTGGTTTCGTAGTTTGTAGGGAGTAAATCACAGATCACTGTGGATTAAAAATTGTCGGGATTGAATTGAATCAATGTTAAAGAGTTTGTAAGCGGGGGCCAGGCTGGTAGTAACAGTGAACGGATAAGCAGTTGATAAGCAATGAGCCCCTTGATATAAACTCGCGCTGTACTGTAAGCGGAACTTTAAAGAGATCGAAGTGGGACATTATGGATTTGTTACCTGCCATTGAATTGGTATCACCCCCGGGGGTAGAGGTAAGCGCCTCAATCATCTGGTTGCATGGCCTCGGTGCCGATGGCAACGACTTCGCGCCTATCGTTCCTCAACTGCCCTTGCCCGACGGTTTTGGAATCCGCTTCCTGTTCCCCCATGCACCCTCCATCCCCGTGACTATCAACAATGGTTTCGTAATGCCTGCCTGGTATGACATCAAGCAAATGGATGTCGATCGCCATGTCGATGAAGAGCAATTGCGACAGTCGGCTGGCTGGGTGCATCAATTTATTGATAGAGAAGTGGCACGAGGCATCAAGAGCGAGCGTATTATCGTGGCAGGCTTCTCCCAGGGGGGCGCGGTGTCTTTCGAGGCGGCGCTGACCTATCCCAAACCATTGGCAGGCATCATGGCCTTATCGACCTACTTTGCCACCGCGGGTAGCATTCAGATCGACCCAATCCACAACAGCATTCCCATCATGATTTGCCATGGAGCCCTGGACCCGGTGGTCCCCGAATCCCTGGGCCGCAAGAGTCTCGCCATCCTGCAGAATCTCGGTTTCGTGCCGGAATACAACAGCTACCCCATGGAGCACGCAGTCTGCCCCCAGGAAATCGCCGATATCGGCGACTGGATCTCGCGGATCTTCAATCGATAGCCTTTTTGTTACAAAACTGTTGACCTTAGACCTAACTCTAAGGTTTATAATGCTGCATTACTTGAAATTGCCGACCTCAGTCCTGTTCCGATACAGCCTGCCACCGGCCAATCCACCAGTCTGCAGCAAGCGGGGATAGAGATGCTAAAAATCAGCGAGTTGTCAGCCAGAACCGGTCTATCTGCCCATACTCTTCGGTTTTACGAGAAACATGGTCTGATTACCGCCAGTGACCGCAGCGAAGCCGGCTATCGCTTCTACACGGATGCCGACGTGCGTCGTGCCGAGTTCGTCAAGACTGCGCGCAACTCCGGCTTTTCCCTGGAAGATATTGGCCAGTTATTGTCGATTCGGGTCGACAAGCTGAGCCATAGCTGCCAGGAAGTTACCGATATTACCCGCCTCAAACTCGACGAAGTGAATGGCAAAATTGCCGAATTGCAGTCTATGCAGCAGACCCTGATGATTCTGTTGGATAGCTGTTGTGGTGGCCCGGAAAACGCCACCCATTGTTCCATCATGGAAGCGCTGGAGGAAGGTGAATCCAGGAAAAACGCTGGGAGAGAGACATCATGAATCTGCTAACTATATTCTGGAACCTGGTGATCGAGAGTGCGCCGTGGCTGCTGATTGGCTATCTGCTGGCTGGCATCATTAAGCAGGTTATACCCGCCAGCTGGGTGGAGAAACAACTGTCTCCCCCGGGATTTTCATCCATCGTCAAAGGGGCGTTCATAGGAGCTCCACTGCCACTGTGTTCCTGCGGTGTTATTCCCACGGCACTGGCGATTCGCAAGGCAGGTGCTTCTAAAGGCGCAACCTCTTCCTTCCTGGTGGCGACACCGGAAACCGGTGTGGATTCGATCTCATTCTCCTATGCGGTGCTGGGGCCCATCTTCGCGTTGATGCGTCCTATAGGAGCCCTTAGCAGTGCCATCATTGCCGGCGTACTGGTAAGTTCTTTCGACGCGGAAGAGCCTGTTGCCGAGGAAACCAACGAAAATTGTAGCAGCTGCTGTAGCACCAAGAAGCAGGAGGCCGAGCAATTGCCGAGTCTGGGTCTGCGTTTCATCGCCGCCATTAAATACGGTTATGGGCGCATGATTTCTGATACGGCAAAGTGGTTGGTAATTGGCTTGGTGGCTGCCACCCTTATCACGGCCGTGGTACCTCAGTCCTTCTTCCTGCAGTGGGGTGACGGTGTGGTAGCCATGTTGATTATGGTGATCGTCGGTCTGCCCATGTATATCTGTGCGACAGCATCCACACCGGTCGCCGCCAGCCTGCTCTTCGCGGGAATTTCCCCGGGCGCGGCCCTGGTCTTTATGTTGACCGGACCGGCCACCAATATTGCAACCATGGGCGTAATCAAGGAACAGCTCGGGATGCGCTCGCTGATGGCCTATCTGGCGGGCGTGATCGGAACTGCAATTGTCTGTGGATTGATACTCAATGAGCTGTATCAGCTATTCGCCTGGCCGCTGCAAATAACCATGGCGGAACATGGTGAGGGCTTTCCTCTGTGGCGTCAGTTTGCGGCAATTTTCCTGGCCGGACTGGTGGCGAGTGTCTGGTTGCAACCGATGTTGACTCGATACCTCTCACCCGGTGAGCCCGCCGAACAGACCTGAGCCCAGCTCCAGAGAGCCCCTAGTTTGCCGAGGATTTATCGAGCCGTGCGGCGATTCGGTGCTTATCATCCAGGCGAAAGGCTACATCGGCGCGACCCGGCAAGCTGTTCAGGCAATGCCGGGTGAGTCGCTCGAAGTGCTGTACAAACCTGCTAAGGGCCGCTGCGTCCATTATGCCTTCCCCATGCTCGCCACTGCGGGCCCTCAGTTTTGATTCCTGCTTACTACGCCATTTCAATACACATCCGAAGTCGGGTGCCTGCAACATGATAAGGAACTGGATCCTGGCAAACAGTGGCTGATATTCCGTACTCAACTGCTGGTTGACGAAGTGTCGCCAGCGGCCATCCCTGTCTTCGTTCCTCTCCAGTTCGTTGACGGGAACCTCAAGCTCAGCTGCGCTTTGGGCGGCAGCACCTGTAAACCATCCTTCCAGCAGGATCACGTCAATTGGTCCTTGAATGGATTTAAACTGGTCTTCACTGGCACAGTCGTCGCGTGACTTATCAAACACCGGTAGTGCGACATGATCGGCGGCAGTTGCTTGTGACAGTTCCGCCAGCGCCCTTATGGCCTGTGCCGTGTCATGTGTTCCCGGTACACCGCGACTGGCAAGTAGAGGATGAGCCCGCTGGGCCAACTCGGTACGCCGCGCCCTGGAAAGGTAAAAGTCATCCAGAGACAGCCTGGCGACACGATAGCCCTGTTCGCCAAGCAGTAGGCTCATCAGGCCAGCCAGCGTGGATTTACCAGTGCCCTGCGCTCCGCTTATACCAATGATGAGAGGCCGCTCCGATTGATCAATCAATGCATGGAGTTCTTCGATTAAGGGTAGGAACCAGGTTTCTGTATCGGCAGCATAGGTCTCGGGTAGCGATTCCTGATCGACAAATTCCCGAATAAGTTGTGGATACATTGTGAATAATGCACTTATAAAACGAAGGACGAAAACAAGTGTACTTGTGGCTGTCGATGTGATCAATTGCGCGGTGTGTTCGAAAATACTCCTGTGTTAGGATGGATTTAGTCTCACTGATTTCCCATTGAACGATTCAGTCTCATAATCGATGTCTTCATCTTTACTGCCAGAACAACCCTTACTGATATCGCCGACATTAGCTTCTACAATTGGCCTCGAAGAAGCGGTCATGTTGCAGGTACTGGCCGACATGCTTAGCCAACGGGAGACGGTCAAACGCCCACTCAATCCGCAGCTGCAATGGATCAAGTTGAGTGATGAAGACTTACAGTCAGCGTTTCCGTTCTGGGCGGAAGTGGATATAAAGCGAGTCCAGAATAGTCTGCAGGCACTCGGCGTGCTACTGATTGATCCTCTAAGTGACGCAAGCCGGAGTAATTTTTTCGCGATCGATGACAATTCTCCACAGGATTCACCGGCAGCGGAAACCACTCGACCTGATGTGAGCTCCAAGCCTAAGCCTACTGGAACGGCATCTCTGATACCGACTCACTGGCAACCGGATGACAACTGGATAAAGCTCTGTAAACAACAATCAATTCCGGAAGTGTTTCTTCGCGACCTGGTGCCTGAGTTTGTCAATTACTGGCGTGAGCGGGGCCAGGCCAGGTTTTCCTGGGGCAACGCATTTTACAAACACGCACTGAAGGAATGGCGCAATGAACAGACTCGCAAGGGCGTTTACGAACTGGCCAGTACCATGTCCGCCGACTGGAGGCCCAGTCTGGACGCCTTGGGCATACTGGAGAATGCAGGAATCAACGCCAGTTTTATCGAAGACGCGATTCCTGAGTTTGTGCTCTATTGGCGCGAACGGGGAGCCGTGCACGGGGCCTGGAATACCAAATTCATTGAGCATATTCGCAGGCAGTGGGCAAAATTCTCCTCATCATTTGGTCGCGACGACACTCCACAGGTGATCGTGGATGATTGGCAGCCAAGTGTTGAATGTTATGAAATATTGCAACTGGCAGAAATAGACGAAGAATATGCCCGTAGCAGAATTCCAGAATTTGTGCTGTACTGGAAAGACACCCAACAGGTGAAGTCATCATGGAATACTGTATTCCTGCAGTTCATTAAACAGGATTGGGCAAGAAAACTGAAAAATGATGAAAAAGACATTGAAGGTGCAGAGTTAGCTAATGCAGAAGATCAATCCCTTACTGGATCAAGTCAGCGAAGAATTCAAGAAAGATTCCAACGCATTGCCGACCGAAGCTGGGCCGAATAGACAAACGGAACGGCAGCCTGATCGCATAGAAGAACCTGCGGTAGAGTCTGCCGAAACGCCCGTGCTGGATCGCGTAGATGCCATTAACCAGGTCTTTGCCGAGTTTGAGTTCGCTTATCACAACCAGTTTCACAAGGCTTTTGCCGATGCCGAGAGTCTTGCGATTGCCAAGAAATACTGGCTGAGCAGTCTGGAAAATTATTCCCCTGCCCAGATCGTACAGGCTGCCAAGACGGTGATTCGCTCCCAGGGGTATCTACCCTCGATTGCCATCATTTTGCGTGCCTGCGAGCAGGGCACGGATCTTTTCGGGCTGCCGTCGATTCGGCAGGCTTATCTGGAAGCCTGTGGGGCTGCCTCGCCCAAGCGGGAGCAGCATTGGAGTCACGAGGCCGTGTATTTAGCCGGAAAGGCAACCGGCTGGTATCTGCTGGCAAATGAACC
>DMJN01000226.1 GCA_003451715.1 Gammaproteobacteria bacterium
CGCACTGTATTGCTTACGCGTCTTGCGCTTGATGTCACGAATGATCCGTTCTGACGATGCGGGTCGTTCTGCTTGTTTCTGTTTCATCTCAACTCCTCACGTTAGGATGAACAAAAACTCTCCTTTAAACCCGTGCTATATCTGTTCCATAGGTGCTGACGGGGTACATCTGATCGATGAAATAAATATGCTCAATCATGTAGATGGTATTTACACCATCGAAAGGTAATCCATCAGAATCTTATAGATTAAAAGGGGCCAACTGGCCCCTTTCTTCACTGCATGGTATTTATTCTTCCGCCTGGGAATCTTGCTTGTCAAAATCCAGCGCGGCGGAGTTGATACAATAGCGTAGCCCCGTTTCCGGCGGCCCGTCGGGAAATACATGACCCAGATGTGATTCACAATTCCTGCACAGGACCTCGGTGCGAAGCATTCCATGGGAGTGATCGGCGATCTCGGCAACACTCTCTACGGAATTCGGCTGGTAGAAACTGGGCCAGCCAGAGCCCGAATCATATTTAGTCTCCGAGGAAAAAAGAGCTTCTCCGCAGGCCGCGCAGTTGTATGTCCCCTTGTCTTTCAAGTCACAGTATTCACCCGTGAACGCACGTTCAGTGCCCTTCTCCCGTAGCACGTGATAGCGCTCGGCATCGAGTTCCTGACGCCACTGCTCTTCGCTCTTACCGCTCTGCTCAGTCTTCTGAGTCGATTCTATGTCTTCAGCCATTGCTGCTTACCTGCCAAGAAATGGTCATTGTAGAAAATCATTGGGGATGCCCAATTTATGTCTACTGTAACATACTGTAGAATAGGGGCTTTTCGAGTTAAGTATTGACCCGATTGGCCCGTTATTGCTTACAGTGAACAATTATTAATCCTGCGATTCTATCGGAATCAATAAACAGTTACATCATAGCTAACCCTGCCGACTACACTACTATGGAACAGATCGATCCCGTTACCGATATCTACCTTGAGGGCATTGAGCAATCACACAAGCTCGATAATGTCTGCTACGACATTCGCGGCCCGGTTCTGGAAGAAGCAAAGCGGCTCGAAGAAGAAGGTCATCAAATCCTGAAACTCAATATCGGTAATCCAGCTGCTTTCGGATTTAACGCGCCGGACGAGATTCTCTATGACGTCATCCATAATCTGGCCAATGCCCAGGGCTATAGCGATTCAAAAGGACTGTACTCGGCGCGTAAGGCCATCATGCAGGAATGCCAGCGACTGAAGATTAGCGGCGTCGATATTGATGATATCTATCTGGGCAATGGTGTCAGCGAACTGATAACCATGGCCATGCAGGCCCTGCTGAATAACGGCGATGAAGTCCTGATACCAGCTCCCGATTATCCACTGTGGACTGCGGCGGTAAGCCTCAGCGGTGCCAAACCCGTGCACTATCTTTGTGACGAGGGGGCCGACTGGTTTCCATCTATCGAAGACATCGAAGCGAAGATCAATGCCAACACCCGCGCCCTGGTCATCATCAATCCGAATAACCCTACCGGATCGGTGTATAGCCGGGAAATACTACTCGAGCTCATCGAACTTGCCCGCAAGTACAAACTCATTCTGTTCGCCGATGAGATTTACAGCAAGATCGTATACGAAGACGCGCAGTACATCCCCGTCGCTTCCCTGTGTGACGATTTGTTTGTCGTGACTTTTAACGGTCTATCCAAATCCTATCGCCTGGCAGGTTTTCGTTCCGGTTGGATGATACTCAGTGGCCCTAAACAGGCCGCCACCAAATATATTGAGGGCCTGGAGATTCTCACCAATATGCGACTATGTGCGAACGTGCCGGCTCAGTTTGCGGTGCAGGCTGCACTCGGAGGTTACCAGAGTATCAACGAGCTGATTCTGCCGGGAGGCCGCTTGAAGGAACAACGGGATCTGGCCTGGGATTTACTCAATCAGATACCCGGCGTCAGTTGTGTAAAGCCCATGGGAGCCATTTATATGTTTCCACGGCTCGATCCTGCCATGTACAAAATAGATGACGATATCGCGCTGGTGCTGGACATCCTCGATCAACAAAATATCCTAGTAGTTCAGGGCAGTGCTTTTAATATTACCGACAAACAACACCTGCGCCTGGTATTTCTGCCGAGGGAGGATGAACTGAGCAAGGCGATTCCGCAACTTGGCCTGGTGCTGGCACAGCATCGATCCGCTTAGACCGATTCAATCCCCAACACATTCCCGACAAGGCGCTGTTCACCCTTGGGGGTCATCCCTGACATCCGATAGCTACACAACTCTCTGCGAGTCACCAGCTTCTTGCGCATTTCATCGAATGCCTGCTGGCTATTTCCTGCAGCGACTGAAGCTTTAAACTCTTCACTTATCCGCTCGAGCGGTAACATCTCCAGTATGGCTTCCCAGACATTTGCCGATCGACACTCTGCAGCAAGGAATGCCACTGGCTTTGACTCGGCTGTGTCAGCGGTGTGAGCGACAGTTACACCAAAGTGCTGACAAAATTGATCGAGTAGCTGCCTGGTAGCGGACCGTTTGGCTTCCAGGCTATAACCGGCAATATGGGGTGTGGCGAGATCCACGGCCATGACCAGGTCGCTGCTTGGAGCCGGTTCATTTTCCCAGACATCAACCACGCAACACAGATCTGGTCGTTCCCCCAGGACTTGCAGCAATGCTGTTTCATTGACCACCGAGCCTCTGCAGGTATTGATCAGCAGAGTCCCTTGAGGCAGGCTGCGGAGAAATTCGGCATCGATCAGATCCAGGGTCGGGTGGCGGGTATTATTGGTGAGAGGTACGTGTAATGAAACAATCTGGCACTGGGCAATATCATCAAGAGTCGAGTACTTGTCGGTCGACTGCGGTCCTGCCGCTTCCTGCAAGGGAGGATCACACAGACAGGTTTCCACTCCCATCGCATTTAATTTTCGGGCCAGCAGGCTACCCACACAGCCATGACCGACGATTCCCACCCTGCTCTGCTTAATATCGATGCCCCTGTGGATCACGCCATATCCAATACCGGCGAAGCAATAATCCACCACCGCATTGGCATTACTGCCCCGGGCATCGGCCAGGACAATGCCTCGGCCATGCAAGGACTCCACATCGATGTGATCCGTGCCACTGGTGGCTGTGCCGACAAACTTTATGCTGGAATCCTTCAGTAATTCCGTCGTAACAGAGGTAACTGAACGAATCAGCAATGCATCGGTGTCTTTGATGGCGGCAGCATCGATGTCTCTACCCGATAGCAGCTCAAGCTCGCCAAATTCGGCGAACAGCTCCTGCACCTTATATAAACCGGCGTCGGCAACGATCTTCATAATCTGCGCTCAGCTCTTACTAATGCGACGCGCCGCTGACATGATGCGGTCGTTGTCACGGGCACTAAACTTATAGGTGTTGAGGAAGCTGCTCAATTCGATCGCATCGATGTCGTCGATTTGTAGCGTGTCCAATCCCGCTGCGGAGAAACTCTCCTCAGGGTCTTCCACATCGCAGACGATGGTTGCCAGTACTTTACTCAGCTCAGCCAGCTCTCGATGCCCTTCCAACAAATCTGCCAGGCGCCCGGCTCCCCGCAGCGGCAATTCCCCCATCTTGTCGAGATTGAGGTAGACATCCTCAAGTGACTGGAAACGCTGCAATATCTCCTTCGCCTTAACCGGCCCCACTCCCGGCACGCCGCTAATACGATCGACGCTGTCCCCCACCAGTCCCAGATAGTCAGGGAACTGCTCCGGATGGACGCCAAATTCATTCACTATGTCTGCCCTGAAGCGTTTACGATTGCCGTTATAGTCCCACAGGCAATCCTTGTCTCCCTCCAGCAGCTGAGCGAGGTCCTTATCGCGGGATAAGATGTGCACCTCGATATCCTGCCGATCCCGCCGTACGCGCTCGGCGAGCGTGCCGATAATATCGTCCGCCTCATACACAGTGCTGGAGAAGGATGGCAATCCAAGGATTCCACATATTTCACCACAGGCTGCCAACTGCATCTCCAGGTTTTCATCGGGTAACTCACGGTTGGATTTGTAATTCTCGCAGAGACCATGGCGAAATCCGCAAAACAGGCTCTCATCATGCGCTACTGCCAAATGACTGGGCTGAATGCGCCGCAGGAATTGCAGTAG
>DMJN01000177.1 GCA_003451715.1 Gammaproteobacteria bacterium
GGTGTCCGGGAAGTCGTGCTGCAAAGAAACCCGCAAGGTCACTATGTCTCCGGCGGAAAGATCAATGGTGTACCGGTCACTTTTTTGTTAGACACTGGAGCGACGGATGTGGCAATTCCTGCCCGCATAGCACAAGCCGCCGGCCTGGAGCGCGGCTACGCCACCCAGGCGGCCACCGCCAACGGCGTGATCACCGTGTACTCCACAAAGGTCGATGAGCTGTTGCTGGGTAACATCCAGCTGCATGATATTTCAGCCAGCATTACTCCTAGCATGGGAGGCGAGACCATCCTGTTAGGCATGAGCGCACTGCAGCAGGTTGAGTTCGCGCAACGGGGCTCTCAGCTGACACTACGATACCACCCGGGCTCCCTGAACTAATGGCTATATCATTACCTAAGGACATTGCTGTCATTGTACGAAACGCCCTGGCTGAGGATGTAGGCAGCGGAGATATCACCGCAGAGCTGATCCCAGCAGAGAAACCGGCAAGCGCCAGGCTGATCAGCCGAGAAGCCGGAATTTTGTGTGGTATCCCCTGGGCCGATGAGGTGTTCTCACAACTGGACAACACCGTGACTCTTCAGTGGCAAGTTCAGGAAGGTAGTAGATTCGAGGCGAACCAATTACTCGCCCGACTGAGTGGGCCCGCCAGGGCGCTGTTGAGTGGTGAACGAACTGCCCTGAATTTCCTGCAAACTCTGTCCGGCACGGCAAGTTATACACATTACCTGGCTTCCCTGGTGGCTCACACCGAAGTGCATCTGCTGGATACCCGAAAAACCCTGCCTGGACTGCGTAGCGCGCAAAAATACGCCGTTCGAACAGGAGGTGGCTACAACCATCGCATGGGATTATTCGATGCTTACCTTATTAAGGAGAACCACATCGCAGCCTGTGGCAGCATCGAAGCGGCAATAAGCGCTGCACGTGAACTGAATCCAGAATTGCCCCTGGAAGTCGAAGTGCAGGATCTGCCGCAGCTGCAACAGGCTTTGCAGGCAGGCGCCGACATAATCCTGCTGGATAATTTCGAATTGATGCAATTAACCGAAGCAGTTGCCACCAATCACGGTCAATGTAAACTGGAAGCATCTGGCAGTATCGATAAAGACTCACTGGTCAAGATTGCAGAAACTGGCGTAGACTATATTTCGATTGGTGCCTTGACCAAACACTACCGGGCGATTGACCTGTCGATGTTATTGGATTGAGTCACTTGAAGGACTCCGAAAGAGAGTCATACTACGAGCCTGTACCTGAACCGAATTCGGGAGGGAATATGTACGGAAAATCCTGCTTGACAAGTGTCAGTGCCATCTGCCTGTGGCTGCTGCCGACGGTATTATTCGGGCATGCGGGCAGCCTCGATCTGAATGGTGGTCATTATTATGGCCCCTCCTACCATTGCCACATGACTGCCTGTGAAATGCCTGATACGTTCAATATCGGCCGCAGTAGCCGGGATAGCCTGCTCACGGATTACCGGAGCAGGGAAAAATTCTTCAATGAGGATGATTGGTCGTTCGAAGAGGATTTCGATGAGGACTGTCAGTCGACGCGACAGGAAATGCTCATCCTTACCAGTAAATCAGAAGTGAGATACACAAACCCGAGAAATTGTGTGGTACGCACCGGGGAATGGCTGGATGAGTATACCGGTGAGACGTTTACGGTAGCCGTGCAGATCGATATCGATCATATTATTCCCCGCATGTATGCACATACTCACGGTGGTGATCGCTGGATGCCGGAAAAGAAACTCATGTTTGCCAACGATCCTCTCAACATGGTGCTCGTGGAAAAACGTGAAATCAGGCGAAAACGAGACCGGGGGCCGAATCGCTATCTACCGCGTGATGAATTTCAATGTGAATATGTGACACTGTGGGAAGCCCTGGCGGAGAAATATGATTTGCAACTGGAATCCGGCGACCTCAGCGCAATCAGCCGTGTAAAGAGAGACTGTCCTGAGGAGTAGGGACGGACTGATTTTGCTCCAATCAAAAAAATGCCGAACAATGTTCGGCATTTTTTTAATAGTCGAGTTTTACGGAGACTGGATGTTGATTAAATCCATCCCATTATCGGGATCCAGTTTAGTCTCACCAGCAGGGAAACCATTCTCCGACAGGATATAGGCAATGACGTCAGTGTACTCATCCAGCATCAGTGATCCTGGATTATCGGCCGGCATTGTGCCCATGATAGATTCCCAGAGATAGAGCAGCGGTTGATTATTCCAGGATTTCAGGGTATCCGTATAGAAGCGCATGTTGTGGCAGGTCGAACACTGTGCTTCATAAACCACCTCTCCAGAGGTGACCTGAGCTTCGGTAAACACGCCATCATTTACTGTCTTGTGCTGCGCCAGAGCAGCCTGTCCCGATAACAAGCACATCAGCAAACTTACAAAACCTACTAATTTTACCGAATTTTTCATGATTCATTCCTCTGTAGCAGAACTCTGTCGTCCTATACTACTGCCCTGATTCGATTATCTAAAAACACTGTTCCTGTGCCGCATCATCATGCCCTGATTTGCTCCGACTAAAACCGGCGTAAACATAAACCACATACACCACTTTATCAAGTCTAAGCCCTCGGATCGCGGCCATGTGTGTGATTTTTTGTTACTTATTTCAATCATTTAAGTTGTGGCTTCAGAATAACTTCTTGCAAATGAACCCGAGCTTAATCAAATCGACACCACGCAGAAGAATGCAATCTCCCACCAATTTCCCAAGATTCGTTATACCCTTTCCCAGGCCTCCCCTATAATGCGGCATGCGCTGAAGGCAGGAGAAATGAATGGCGTTTGATAAAGAGACTGCCACACCTGAAGAACTATGGAAGTTCTATATGGGAAAGTACCAGAACCCGAATCCAGCCGCCAAGTGGCTGACGGAAGGGTTCTTCAGCGCCTTAGGACGACTGCTAAAAGACCTGCCCCAGGACTCCCGCATTCTCGAGCTTGGTTGTGGTCCCGGGATCTCCACCCGACGAATTCTCGAATTGATACAGGATCAGTACCTGGAAGCTTCTGAATTTGAACAACGCCTGGTAGACCTGCTCCTCAAGAACGGTTTTCCCGTAACCCTGTCACAGGAATCTGCATACGAGATGCACCGCGCGGATGATGAGTTCGACTGCATACTCCTTCTGGAAGTACTGGAACACCTCGAAAACGTCGATCTTGCCCTATCCGAAATATTTCGGGTGGCCCGGCAAACAGTCATTATCTCTGTACCCAATGAGCCGCTGTGGCGAATATTGAATTTTATGAGGGGAAAATATTGGAGAGAATGGGGGAACACGCCAGGTCATATCAACCACTGGTCAAAAAAGCCACTGGTCAAACTACTTGCCCAGCATGGAAACATCAAAGCTGTTCTAAGCCCTACTCCGTGGACGATCGTGCAAGTGGATATGCATGATTGATTCGAAGAGCAAAGCGGGTTTAATACGAGCCACAATTATCGTTGTACTGATGATGTGTCTGTGCGTGGCGGCACTATTTCTGGTCAATTCTTATTCTTTGGCCGACATCGGCCTGATCCTGGAAAGCGAACTCTTGCTTCCGGCGGTACTGCTGCAGATCATATCAATTATGCTGTTCATTCAGGCCTGGAAATTTTTACTCTCGATGGACACGCGCATTAGATTCAGTTTCCTGGAATGCACATCTCATATCGGCGTAACACTCATGGGAAAATATATACCAGGAAAAATTTGGGGTCTGGTGGGTCGGAGTTATTTGTTAACGCGCCGTGGGCACAGTAAAAGCGATGCTGTAAATCTATTAGTTGCCGACCAGTTTCTGACATTTTACTCCGGCATTGCCGTAGGAACTATCGTGCTGCTGGCCTACTTCTCTGGCGTTACAGCGATCGCCACGTTGCTGGTCTTCGTTGTATGCTCCCCGTACATCATCAAGAGCTATGACTCGATCATTCAAAGAGTGTTTAGATGGAGTAAATTGTTTCTTAAGAGGCTGTCTGCAGAAATAGAACCCGAGGTAATCACGATACACCGAACATTTTTTGGCATCAGCCTGCTGAGTTACCTCATACATTGGCTGCTGATATCGTTGGTGCTGTGCCTGCTTTTCTATCCGGTGATAGCTTTCGATTTGCCGAGAAACTCATTGTTGATTGTCGCGGCTATTCCACTGGCTATGTTGTCGGGTTTCATTGCGTTGTGGGCGCCAGGAGGAGTCGGCGTACGCGAAGCGGTAATCGTGCTAATTTTGAGTCTTAATCTGCCCGTCAAGATCGCGCTGAGTGTGGCTATTACCTATCGCCTGTTATGTGTGTTGAATGATCTTTGCACGGGGTGCTTTGCCGTGTACTTCTTCTCTCGATCGGGCTCTTCTCTAATCGAAAAGTAAATTCATCATTTCCTATCACTGTCTTTATAGATGAGGACAGTAATCTGTTCCGACACCAGGCCTATCAGGAATACAACAATAGCCGTCATAAATAGCACAGCACTCATATTGGTAAACCTGCCCTGGGTAGTATACGTGTACATATAATATGCGAATCCAGTGAAGAAGAATCCAGCGGAGGTAGGCAGGAAGATTTTCAGCGGTGAGTAAAGAGATCCAACCTTAAAAATTATAACCAGGAATCGGATGCCATCCTTAAGCAACGATATATGACTCTCTCCCAAGCGTGTTTCAGTCTGAATCGGTACGTAGCCCACTGAATACCCGGCCCTGAAGAAGGCCATGGTGCAGGTGGTGGGATATGAGAATCCATTTGGTAATAAGTAAAGAAATTCCCGAAATTTTTCTGCTTTGACTGTGCGAAATCCTGAAGTCAGATCCTGTATTTTATGCCCGGTGATAGTGCTTGCGAGCTTGTTGTAGATTCCATTGGCGATTGCACGATAGGAGTCTGCCTGGGATTTATTATCCCGGGCTCCAACTACCATGTCATAGCCTTTCTCCAATTCCTTTAACAGCTGCGGTATATCCTCCGGTTTATGTTGCGCGTCTCCATCCAGGAACACAATTACCTCTCCATTTGCAATCTTGGCTCCGGTTTTAATGGCGGCACCATTCCCTTTGCTATAGGGATGGGAGATAACCGTGACTCCATTTTCCTCACAGACTTGTTGCGTATCATCCGTTGAACCGTCGTTCACCACTATGCATTCGGCTTCACCGATCACAGCCTTCAAGCGAGGCAAGAATTGCTGGAGATTCTGTGCTTCATTTTTGGCTGGAATTACTACGGATAAGTTCATAATGTTTACAAATAATGATTTACTATTTTGGATCAGTTCGCCACATCGAGTCGCTGAAAGTCATTTTCCAGCCTGCTGATTTCACTCATAACAGAAGGCAGCAATGGATTACGAGATTGATCGGCTAGCTTGGCCCGCTCTAAAAATACTAGGGACTCACCATAATTACCAGCCGAGGCAGAGAGTATTGCCTGACGAATTGGGATCTGAGGCACAGGATTGAGCTCAAACGCCCTTGTTAAACTAATAAGAGCCTGGTTCAGCATCCCATAAAATACATACAAATCCGAAAAAAAGACTTGGTAGCTGGACCGTCTGGGAGTAGAGAGGGAAAATTCCCCGATGCGGGTAAACAGCTTGACCAGGGTCTGCAGATCTGGGTAATCACATCTTCGACTGATCAAGTTTTCCAGAAGGATGCGCAGATGATGGTTGATATCGTCTCTGTAATATTCAAGATCAGGATTCGCTGAGATATCAGCCAGGGAATACGTAACAGTAAGGCCACTCTCGCAGGCATAATTCCATTGATTCAGTAGTACAGTCACCTCATTCGGATGGTAGCTTCGCGCGATTTCAATCCGCTCCATGGCGGCTTCGGGCAAATCCACTACGCGGAGGTATTCTGAATAAGTTAGTTGGGCACGAATTGAATCGGGCCGCTGTTCCGCCCAGTAGGAGTAAAGTACCGCCGCCTCACTCCACAGATTGGTCAGAGCCCAGGTCGACCAGGCAGCCAGGAAGGCAATTACAGCCAGAAGAATTCGTAGGGATTGTTTCAGATGTTCGGCAATATTCGAGGATAGCCCTTGCCTGAAATACCATGCGACGGCAAATATTGGACCCACCATTGCCAGATAATTTCTATGCTCGAAGTAAATCTCCAAGGGCATATAGCTGGATTCCAGCAGGTGCATCGGAAAAAACCACAATACGGCAAAGCTGTAAACGGGAATTTTACGACGCCAAATGAATGCACTGCTGAGAAGCGCTGCGATAAACAGCAACGATGGTAAAGTCGTTATAGGATCGAGCAGGCTTCTGGAAATCGCGAAATTGTCATAAAACAGCCCGTTACCGAATGCGGTAGGCACCAGTATCTTCCATAGATACGCCGACAGTACCCGGGTCTGCGTCAGTAATCGCTCTCCCAGATGAAAATCTCTCGTTTCATATAAGACCAGGCTGTCCGGTGCGCTAACTGCGAGATAGGCAACCACTATCAGCAGCGGAAGCAACACACCAACCCTGTACCACCAGCGATGAAGCCCGATTAGAGGCTGCTGCCAGAAAAATAACAGCTCCATCGATACGATTAGCAACAACAACAGAGCCCCGTTTTCCTTGCTGAGTAGTGATAGTAGTGCAAAGGGGAACAGCGCGAGGCATAACAATGCAGTGGCAGCCCTCGGGCTATACTCAATCACCCGCCGGGCACTCAAGTAGCACACCAGTGAGAGGCTGGCGAACAGAGCCATGAGCTGCGTCATCCGTTGGATCACGTAGAGTGTGGTACTGGTGTTTAATGGGTGCAGTAACCACAAAGCGGTGACTAGCAATGCCAACTGGCCGCTGTGGGCTTGCGACATGTTCAGATGTTGAGCCAGAAGAAAGCAGAACCAGCAAATGGCAAGCCCGCAGAGGCAATGGATCATCAGGTTGGTGTATTTCATGGCCGGTGGGTAGGGGGGCCAATCCTGGGCATCGATAAGAAAGGACAGCATCGACACAGGTCGTCCGGTGGGTCCGGCGCTGTTACTAAACACAAACTGCCGCAGTGTCTCCAGGCTGTTCACTCCCCCATTTTCGCCCAAGGGTCTCAGATTCGAAATATCATCCAGTAGCAACGGGCTGGTCATGCCGGGCCAATAGAGTGCCAGGGTGAGCAAAACCAACACTGCCAGCCCAATCCCGAAATAGACTTCAGTACCAGCGGGGCGACTAAAAAAGCTCAAGTAATGCTTGTTTTCCATCTTTGATTTAGCGGCTCTGGCCAGTGAATCCGTAGTATAATGAGGTCAGTGCTTGCCGGGTAACCCGACACCGTGCCCCGGCAAAGCCATTCGGCAAAGATTGCTCCAAAGTGACAATTATTGTCACTAACTACCCTGAAAAGAACTGGCAGAATTCGGGGTGTATACCTGGCAAGCGTGTACGACTTTAGACATTACACTTACAACAACAGACAAGCATACTCATTGAAATTGATAGAAACTGGAGATAGACAAATGAAGAAAATACAGAAAGGTTTTACCCTAATCGAATTGATGATCGTTGTTGCGATTATCGGAATCCTGGCTGCAGTAGCTCTGTCCGCATATCAGAACTACTCTAACCGTGCTGCGTTCTCTGAACTGGTACTGGCCGTAACACCACTCAAGACTGCGGTTGAACTGGCTATCCAGACTCGTAGTCCTGCTAATACTGGCGCTCTCGAAGCAGCCGCATTGGGTATTCCGGCTAACGTAACTGCTGGGGCAGATGTTCATGGATCTTCCGTAGCAAACGGTTTAATCACCATGACTTGGCGTGCTACCTCTGGCGGATCTGCTGAGGCAATGGCTGGCGTAACCTACACACTAACAGCAGGCGGTATAACTCCTCCTGTGCAGTGGACTGAAGGTGGCACCTGTCTGGCTAATGGTTTTTGCTAAGACTGTGTAGTTAATCTGGAATTAGCAGCATCTAAGCCCCTAGAAAGGCGAGTGCTGCCAACCAGACAACCACAAGAAAGCGCAGCAAGAACAAATAGATACAGACTATCCCTCAGAAGACAAATAAAATTCGATCTTTCCGGCTTGACTCTAAATTGACAATATCGCTACTCTCTACCGACAACTGACGACTAAACTCTCACAGATGCTACACAAGGTCTAAGCCATGATTCAGAAGAAGCAAAAAGGCTTTACACTGATAGAGCTGATGATCGTCACCGCCATTATCGGCATCCTCGTCTCAGTAGCCCTTCCTGCCTATGATCTCTACCGCAACCGTGCCCGATTCTCAGAAGCGATTCTGGCGATAGGCTTCTACCGAGCCGCCATTCTGGTGCAGGCACATTCCGATCGATTCGGCACACTGGACGATGTAGATGCGGGCAGCAATGGAATACCGCCAATCCAGGCCCAGGCGACCAGCACACATGGGATCGATGTTGTGAATGGTGTCATTACCGTGACCTGGATGGCGGACGGCACCGATTTGGCGGGGACCACCTATACCCTGGCTGCCCAGGGTGTGATCCCACCGATACAATGGGTAACCGGTGGTAGCTGTGTAGTCGGCGGATACTGCTAAGGAATCTCTTCCCCGACAAGCTCTGCTGGTCTGACATACTGGTTATCATAGAACGCACCCAGTGACCTGCTGTCCCGATCGAAACACACGTAACCACTGGTCACCGCCGAGATAAAACGGGCAAAGGAGCAGGATTCCTGTAACTGGTTCAGCAGCTCTTCGCTTACCGTTGCCCTCACTGACTCCTCTTTACGAAATATTGCCATCAACTCCTGCTCAGACTCCGGCAGCGAGCGATAGCGTTCAGTCTGCATGTAGAGCGGGTCACCGGTAAACTGGCTACGGATTGAAACTATATCCGCCTGAATTTGATTTTCAGGGAGTTCGGTATGGATCAACTTGGGATAGGCTCCCGGATAGTCATTCAGTACGGACGGACTCTTCCCTAAATCCTCGTATTCCTGAGACGCGAGGCTGTAGATCGTGTCGTAAGCCAGTACCAGTGCAATAGGACGCTCTTCATAGACAATCCACATCCCGGCCGCCATGCAAATAACCTGGGCAGACGCGATATAGGTCAAGTCAAATTTCAGTCCGGGCTTACCGGCCCGGAACACGATAAGGGTCAACAGGGGTCCCAATACCAGATCCACTCCGATAATAATACGTAATCCAGTCCAGCCCCCATCGATACTGAACAAGATCCCTGGGCACCAGACAAATAGAATAATAGCCAGCAGTGCCAGGAATACCGCCAGGGATATTGAAAAGTGAATTGCAAATGCCTTCCACCGACTCATTGAATGGCTCCTAATTAGCGCAATATTGTCATTTTTGGATCAGTTCTAGAATCCTAACCTATAATCATAGGATCCACTTATGCCCATTTAAACTCAGCGAGTGTCATTACAGTGTCAGCAAGCATGGGAGGTCTGGCTCGCAGACTGGTTTCCGACAAGCTCCTCGATCGATCCCAGGCGATTGCTGCTATATCATTAGCGGCAAAAGGCAACATACCTTTCGTCACGCAGCTCATCAGCAGTAAACAGCTCGATGGGTACTCGATAGCAGCTGCGGCTACTCGTGAATTCGGCCTACCATTGCTTGATCTACAAGCCTACGATTTACAGCGCTACCCCGAGAAGTTGATAGATTCTTCACTCATCAAAAAGCACAAGGTGCTACCTTTGTTGCAAAAGGGCAAAACCCTGTTCCTGGCCATGTCAGACTCCGCCAATCTAATTGCACTGGATGAAATCAAGTTTCACACCGGTCTATCTATTGAGATTGTGGTAGTCGAGGAAGACAAGCTTAGCAACGCAATCCTGGCCCTGGAAGACAATCGAGAACATACTGCAAGCGAGTTTATTGGGCTGGGAAAAAATCTGCTTCAGTCACCCGGCACTGTAGTAACCGCTGAACATCAGTCGAAGACGACAACGGCAGCCGATGAGGCTCCTATTGTACGATTCGTTAATGGCATGTTACTGAATGCCATCAAGAAAGAAGCATCGGACATACACATCGAGCCCTATGAAAAAGTCTACCGAATTCGCTTTCGTATGGACGGCATTCTCCAACAAGTAGTTAGTCCCTCCATTAGTTTTGCAAGCCGTATCACTTCGAGGTTGAAGATAATGTCTCAGATGGATATTGCTGAACGTCGCATCCCTCAGGATGGTCGCATCAAGTTAAAACTCTCCAACTCGCGTGCCGTCGATTTCCGGGTTAATACCCTGCCGACACTTTGGGGTGAGAAAATCGTATTGCGATTACTCGATCCATCGACCGCACAGATGGGAATTGACTTGCTCGGTTTTGAAGAAAATCAGAAACAGCAATTTCTCAGGTCACTGCAATTGAGTCAGGGTCTGGTTCTGGTTACCGGACCAACGGGGAGTGGTAAGACTGTCTCGCTGTATTCCGGATTAAATATTCTAAATACCGTCGAACGCAATATCTCAGCAGCAGAAGATCCAGTGGAGATCAATCTGGAAGGCATTAACCAACTAGCTGTCAATAACAAAGTAGGATTAGATTTTGCAGCTGCCTTACGGGCCTTCCTGCGCCAGGATCCGGATGTAGTAATGGTAGGCGAGATTCGGGATCTGGAGACTGCCGAAATCGCAATTCGAGCGGCTCAAACCGGTCACCTGGTGCTCTCTACTCTGCACTCTACCAGCGCGGCGGAAACCATCACCAGGCTGCAAAATATGGGAATTCCAGCTTTCAACCTGGCAACTTCACTGAGCTTAATCATCGCTCAGCGACTACTTCGCCGGCTCTGCAATCATTGTAAAGAAATCATGGAAATTCCCGAAAAAGTATTGATAGAAGAGGGTTTTAGGCCTGGCATGATCGACCAACTGAAGCTGTACAAAGCAGTCGGATGTAACCGGTGCAATGACGGCTAGAGAGGCAGAATCGGAATTTATGAAGTAGTTCCCATTACTGACTGCCTATCTCGGATTATCATGCAAGGTGGAAATTCGATACAGATTGCAGATCAAGCCCAGTCCGAGGGTTTTGACAATCTTAGACAATCGGCATTGCTGAAGGCAGGGGCTGGGCTGACCAGCCTGGAAGAAGCTAACAGGTTGACTTAATGGATATTTTTGTGGGACATGGTATAGTTGTTCGAGTCCTATTTAACACGCCCGAAAATTCGCTGAGGTGAGCTATGGCAACTGAAGCCGTACAAAATATTTACTTATGGCAGGGTACCGATAAGAACGGTAATAAGACTAAGGGTGATATACAGGGCAGCTCTCAGGCGCTCGTCAAGGCCCAGCTTCGCAAGCAAGGTGTCAATCCTACCAGGGTCAAGAAGAAGTCGAAGGAAATATTTGGGAAGAAGAAGCAAAAGATTAAACCTGTCGACATCGCCGTGTTCACTCGTCAGCTGGCGACTATGATGAAATCAGGCATCCCCCTGGTTCAGTCCTTCGAAATTGTCGGTGAATCTCTGGAGAACCCCTCCATGCGCGAGCTAGTTATGCTAATTCGCGATGACGTAGCCGCTGGTAATAATTTCGCCGATTGTATTCGTAAACACCCACGTTACTTTGACGACCTGTTTTGCAACCTGGTGGACGCCGGTGAGCAATCCGGTGCGCTAGAGACGATGCTCGACAGACTCGCAACCTATAAAGAAAAATCTGAAGCCCTGAAGGCCAAAATCAAGAAAGCTATGAATTACCCGATCGGTGTCGTAGCGGTGGCTATCATCGTGACAGGAATCTTGCTGGTGAAAGTTGTACCGCAGTTTGCGGAAACATTTTCGAGCTTCGGCGCAGAATTGCCAGCCTTTACCCTGATAGTACTCAACCTCTCCGATCTTGCGATCGCTCATTGGTGGAAAGCGCTAATCGGCCTGGCAGTGTTTGGTTTCATTTTTAAGGAAGCCCGCATCAGATCGCCAGCCTTTGCACAAACCATAGAAAGAATGTCGCTTAAGTTGCCGATTGTAGGACCCATACTGAATAGCTCGTGCTATGCGCACTTTACCCGCACCCTTGCCACCACCTTCTCTGCAGGTGTGCAACTGGTGGACGCACTGGAGTCTGTAGCTGGAGCTACCGGCAACATTGTCTATGCCACGGCCACTCGCAAGATTAAGGACAATGTGACCACCGGCCAGCAACTGAACTTCGCTATCAAGAATACCACCTTGTTCCCAGTCATGATTACCCAGATGGTGGGGATTGGCGAGGAGTCCGGTGCTCTGGATTCGATGCTGGACAAGTGTGCCGTGTTCTATGAGGCGGAAGTGGATAATGCTGTAGACGGTCTGACGGCCCTTATGGAACCGATGATCATGGCAGTCCTGGGTGTCCTGGTGGGTGGCTTGATGATTGCTATGTACTTGCCAATCTTCCAACTTGGCGCGGTTATGTAGCACCCATTCCTGAATGGCAATATTCGAATTACTCTCGACGAGCACGCCTATACTCATTACAGTCTGTGTCATCCTGGGAATGCTGGTAGGCAGTTTTCTGAATGTGGTCGTGTATCGAATGCCGATCATGTTGCAAAGAGACTGGAAACAACAGTGTTGCAAGTATCTGGAGATCGAGAACTCCCTCCCCGACAACAACGCCTCTTCCGCAAAATTTGAAGTCTTCAACTTACGCAAGCCTGACTCTCACTGCCCGAACTGCAACCACAAGATAAGACCCTGGGAGAATGTGCCGGTATTCAGCTACCTGTTCCTGGGCGGCAAGTGCTCAGACTGCAAGACCAAAATTTCCCTGCGTTACCCATCCGTTGAATTCATCAATGGTGTTATCTCCGGGCTGGTGGCCTATACCTTTGGCGCCACCTGGCTGACATTAGCCGTGTTGCTGCTGGCCTGGTGTCTGGTGGTACTGACGCTTATCGATTTTGATCACCAACTATTGCCGGATGACATAACAATCCCTTTGTTATGGCTGGGACTGCTGGTTAATGCTGTCGATCTGGGATTTGGCGTCAGCCTGCGGGATGCTGTGATTGGCGCGATCGCCGGTTATCTGGTGCTGTGGAGTATCTACTGGATATTCAAGCTCGCCACCGGTAAGGAAGGCATGGGCTATGGAGATTTCAAGTTGCTGGCTGCACTGGGCGCCTGGATGGGGTGGCGGAGCCTACTGCCGATCATCATTCTGTCGTCGCTGGTGGGAGCCGTGCTGGGACTGGTCATGATAGTGGCTACGGGGAGAGATAAATCGGTACCGATGCCCTTCGGGCCTTTTCTGGCCGGTGCTGGCTTTATCATGTTGATCTGGGGTTCGCAGCTCAATTCATTTTATCTCAACACTGTGGTTGGCTAGGCTGCCGCACTCATGTTCGTAGTTGGTCTTACTGGAGGAATCGGCAGCGGTAAATCAACCGTGGCGGAGTATTTCCAGGCACTGGGTG
>DMJN01000066.1 GCA_003451715.1 Gammaproteobacteria bacterium
ATCCGAATTCCACAGATTTTCATTCCCTGGTGGAATATAAACACCAACCAGCCGGAAGCCACCATCCTACCCGCCACTCGCATTAACGTCGCCACCATCGAGGGTGCAGTACCCTCGGAACAGACAGTCACAACCAGTGTCGACATCGAAGAGTTACTGGAAGCGGCGCCAGTAGTGGATCAGGACATGATCGACGCACAGGCAGAAGCAGAATTTATCGAAGTCGACGCTAGCTGGCTGAACTACCTCATCGCGGCGGCCTTCATCATTGTTGCATTCAGTATCTATCGACTGGTTCTGGCACCCAATCGAGAGCAGATCGTAGCGTTCTTCGCCGCCCATCGTGCCAGCATCATCGCCAGATACAGCCCCGAGAACAACGAAGCGGTCGCCTATTGGCAACTCGATAGAGCCTGCCGCAGCAAGGACCCGAAGCAGATACGCCGAACCCTGATCCAATGGTGCGATCATTTTCTTGATTCCCGCAATATTTTAACCATGGAAGATGTTCTGCAGCAGCAAGAAACACCGGAACTGCATGAGTATGTCTTGGCGATACAGACTGATTTATTTAATATCGACTCTCAACAACCGGCGGACATTTCACTTAATCCCTCACAGCTCTTGAAACTGGTGGCCGGTCTGCGCCACACTAAGCTGCGGAGTCGCAGGCAATCCAGGCGTCACCAGCGCTACGCCCTTCCCCCACTGTATAAAACCTGAGCACAGGTCTTGAGCCAGTCTCGCCTGGTCTATTCCACTGAAGGTAGTAACAGCTGTCCACGCTGTGGTAAATCACTGCGCAAATGCTCCTGCCCCGAAGAACAACTGCCAGGAAGCAGACCAGATGGAGTGATACGCATCGCACGAGAAACCAAGGGTCGCAAGGGCGCGGGAGTTACACTGGTTACCGGCCTGCAACTGCAAGCAGACGAATTGAAGGCGCTAGCCAAACAATTAAAGGCGCTCTGCGGAAGCGGCGGAACCACTCGACCTGGAGTTATCGAAATCCAGGGAGACAAGCGTCAACAGATCGCCTCCTTCTTCGAAAAACGTGGTGATAAGGTGAAGATTTCCGGAGGCTAATCGACGGCCTGCCGCAATCGTGCAATGGGCAGTAACTTGAACTTCAGTTGGCTGAGGATTATCTTGAATTGCTTCAGATCCCGATCGGAAAATCGTGGACACCCACGGAAATATCTAGCTAACTCCCTGTTTTTTATCAGGTCCAATGTGTGGGTGTCCTCAATTTTTCCCCAATTTTTTGGGAATATTTCCTTCATCCCTCTTCTTTAAAACCTGTGCGATTACTATGAAATTTGAGGGTATCAGTGTATAACTGTATTCCTGCTCTTTTACTACGAAACATATTATCTTGAGGAATCCCCATGCCTGCATTCCGAAAACTGCTAACTCTCATCCTGTGTACTCTGCAGATTGGTGTAATCAAGGCTGCTATTCTGATCAAAGATCGAGATACCCAGAATATCCGCTGGCAACAGGTCGCTGGTAAACTGGATGCGGTTGTATAGCAGATGCAAAGCTTTGGCCAGCGCGTAGGACAGCGTTATCTTCCCCATGCCTGGCAGATCTTCGATTAGCAGATGCCCACCGGAAAACAGACAGCACAAGGCCAGCCGGATTTGATGATCCTTACCGAGCAGCGCCTTGCTTACTTCTTTAACCGTTAGCTGAACCTGTTGTGAAAACTTATTCTCTACAACATGAGCCCTGCTATCGGTTACATTGTCCAGATTGAGTGAAAACATAATCAGCTATTTCTTTTCAGGCTAATCCTTCTCATGCATCAGTGTGCAGATCAGTGACCAGATTGTATTCCCGTGTATGGTTATGTTTCTTTTTGGCTTTCTTGGCAGCATCATTGCGGACATTTTCAAGGCGTCGCAAATACATTTCATCCACGTCACCGGTTATGTAATCACCATCAAATACCGAACATTCATAGCGCTTGATGGCCGGATTACCTTCAGCAGCGGCGGCGATGAGATCATCGAGATCCTGGTAGATCAACCAATCCGCGCCAATTAGTTCTTCAACCTCAGCATCTGTCTTGCCGGCGGCAATCAATTCCACCGCGGCGGGCATGTCGATACCGTATACATTGGGATACCGAATCGCAGGCGCAGCAGATGCAAAATAGACTTTCTTGGCACCGGCATCCCTGGCCATCTGGATGATTCGCTTGCTGGTTGTCCCACGCACGATAGAGTCATCTACCAGTAGCACGTTTTTGCCTTTAAACTCGAGTTCGATAGCGTTGAGCTTCTGTCGCACGGATTTCCTGCGCTCGCTCTGCCCCGGCATAATAAACGTACGGCCGATATATCTATTTTTAACAAAACCTTCACGGAATTTAAGACCCAGGTGATTAGCCAGCTCCAAAGCGCTGGTTCGGCTCGTGTCGGGGATCGGGATAACCACATCGATGTCATGTTCAGGGCGCAGCCGCTTCAACTTATTTGCCAACTTTTCACCCATGCGAAGGCGAGCCTTATACACCGAAATATTGTCCATTAAAGAATCGGGTCGCGCAAAATACACATGCTCAAAAATACAGGGCGTATGTTCACCCTGCTCTGTGCAGACTTTTGTATGCAGGTTGCCATTTACATCGATGAATACAGCTTCACCAGGTGCCACGTCTCTTTCTATAGTAAATCCCTGAGAGTCCAATGCGACACTTTCTGAAGCAATCATGTATTCATGGCCGTGGTCGGTTCTGCGACTCCCAAACACCAGCGGACGGATGCCGTTTCTGTCTCGAAATCCGAGGATGCCGTAGCCGGTAATCATCACCACTGCTGCAAAGCCGCCCCGGCATCGGTCATGTACTCCCGCTACAGCTGCGAATACATCTTCCGGCGTGGGTTCTATTTTTCCGCGACGCTGCAATTCATGAGCAAATATGTTCAGTAGAACTTCCGAGTCGGAGTCGGTATTGATGTGACGCAGGTCTTCCTTAAACAGGTCGCGACTGAGATCCCCTGCATTGGTTAGATTACCATTGTGAGCGAGGGCCAGGCCGTAGGGTGAATTTACATAGAATGGCTGGGCGAGTGCCGGGCTGGAACTGCCCGCCGTGGGGTAGCGCACGTGGCCAATTCCCATCTGCCCGGTCAGGCGTCTCATATGCCGGTTTCGGAACACGTCCCTGACCAGACCGTTGTCCTTTCGCAGATTCAGCTTGCCATTATCACTGGTCATGATCCCGGCAGCATCCTGACCCCGGTGCTGTAGCACCGTCAGAGTGTCGTAAAGACAGACTCCCACATCAACACTCGTTACTACTCCAGCCAATCCGCACATAGCATGCTCCGCGACGCATCAATTCTTCCAAAGCCGATCCCAGGCCGTCTATTGTCCCAAATTGATGCTATTCATGTCTTCTATAAAAATGCGTGACCACTCAATCATTGCCAAGCCATAAGGTATCAGCGTCGACTGTTGCCACTGCTCGGTCTCCGAAACAAACACGCTGCTGATGAACAGGATCACCAACACGATGATGACGCCTCTGGCTACCCCGAAAACCCCACCCAGCAAGCGATCCACCAACTTCAGGCCGGTAATCGTCAATAATTTCGACAACATGTGGTTGAGCAGTGTGCCCAACATCATAACTACCACGAAAATCAGGGCAAATGCCGCCACATAGCGCGCACTGCTACTGTCTATGACATTGACCATAAACTCAGACAATGTCTCACTGTACACGCGTGCCACCAGCAAAGCTGCGATCCATGTCACCAAAGACAAAACTTCTTTAATCAACCCCCGCCATAGCCCAAACAGGCAAGAAATGGTGGTTACTACCAGGATTGCCGCATCTACTCCATTCATGGCTCAGCCCAAGTCAAATCCCTGCTTACAGTTGTTCCACTACATAGCGAACCACCATGCCGGCCAACTGGAACTCTTGCTGTAGTCTCTCCTGGTAATCCTGGACCATTGAGCGCTCCAGCCACGGCCCTACAAAGACACCCGTCAAGGCACCCTGTTCGCTGGTGATTGCTCGCGTATAGGCCCTGTACCCAGCGGCCTGGAGGCGCTCGAGTAGTGTGTCTGCATTGCTTTCATCCGAAAACGATCCCAGCCGTACACTCCAGCCCTGTGGTAGGCCGCTGCTATCGAGGCTGGGAATTTCACGTGTAAAAGCCGGTTCGGAGGTGCTGACTTCAACAGGGCTTACGGCAGGTTCTGGTGTTGTTTCGGTGTTTGCGGAGGGAGTTGGCTCGGCCTCGGTCGGTTCAACCTCGGCCACCTCGGCATCGGCGATAATGACCGGACGAACTTGTTGTGGCTCAGGCAGGATGGGCACCACCGGAGTCGCGGGGATGCGGCTGGAAATTTGGTTTTGATAGCTGCCCTGTCCGTCAAAAATTATTGGCAGAAAGATGAGCGCAAGAGCCAACAGCACTACGGTGCCGACAATTCTCTGTTTAGTACCCTGCTTCAATCTGGAAGTACTCCGAATTCCACAGGCCCACGTTTCGGGGCCATTCTTGAAAATATTGAAGAGGCATTCATGCTGCCCTGCGTGGCTTACTCAGCTGACGGGTGGCAGCTACTGTGTAGAATGAACCGGTAATAACCACCAGATCCTCCGGAGCCGCGTTACGACAGGCACCCCGGTAAGCATCGACCACATGGCCGAGCTGCTGGAGCACCAGCTTACCAGCGCAGCTTTCGAACCGCCTGAAGGCAACGTCAGCTGGCATGCAGCGGGGTTCTTCGACTTGCGCAATATAACAGATGTCCAGGCAGGATTCTAAGCTCTGAGCCATTCCTTCTATATCTTTATCTGCCATAACCGCGATGACTGCAGCTATTTGGCCAATGCCTGGATTAGCGGTTCGCCACTGCTGCAGTTTCCGGGCTAGCAGACCTGTGGCGGCTGGGTTATGGGCGACATCGAACACCACATTTCGACCAGTTTCCCGGTCAGTTCCATGCTCGAAGCGCCCCGCCAGTGTCAGACCTTTAAGCGCGGTGTGAATGGCAGCTGCATCCCATGCCGGTTGCAGCAGTGCCAGCGCCTGCAGTGCAAGAACTGCGTTGGACAGCACGATACCCGGCAGGGGCAAATCCGATGCCAACAAGGGCTGCCCATTGGTATCCCGACCGCTGAATGTCCAAGACGTCCCGTCGGCTTGCAGCGTACCCTGGCAATCGACTCCGATTCGGTACATGGGTGCGCCGAGCCGGGCAGCTTCCTGCAAAACATTTTCCAGTGGCGATTCATCTCCGTAGAGTATGGGTGTTCCGGCACGTATGATTCCCGCCTTCTCCGCACCGATGCTCTCCAGATCACTGCCGAGCCAATCCTGATGATCGAGGCTGATATTGCTGATGATCGACACATCGGCATCGATGATGTTTACTGCATCTAACCTGCCACCCAAGCCTACCTCGAGAATGGCCACATCGATCGCTGCTCGATTGAACAACCACAGCGCTGCCAGTGTGGCAAACTCGAAATAACTCAACGATTGTTCGCCACGACTTCCCTCAACCGCTGCGAAAGCATCGCAGAGTTGCCGATCATCTACTTCGTTCTGGTGGATCCTGATGCGCTCGTTAAAACGATGCAGGTGTGGTGAAGTATAACTCGCAGTTCGAAAGCCACTACGATGCAATACTGCCTCGAGGCAACAAACACAGGAACCCTTACCATTGCTTCCTGCTACCACAATAACCTGTCTGGCGGGCTTGCTTAGCCCCATGCGGTGTGCCACGGCGCGGATACGCTCCAGACCCAGTTCGATTTCCCGCGGATGTACGGACGCAATGTAGCGCAACCAGAAATCGAGGTCGGCGGCTTCATCTTTGGGTAGGAGCATCAAGATCCTGTGGCTTTGAAGTACAGCAGCTTTTCCAGCAATGAGGCAATTGTATGGCGCAGCTCACAACGAGGCACGATCATATCGACCGCTCCGTGTTCCAGTAGAAATTCGCTGCGCTGAAATCCTTCCGGCAGTTTCACGCGTACGGTTTGACGAATAACATCCGGTCCGGTAAATCCAACCAGTGCATTCGGTTCGGCGATGTTAATGTCCCCCAGCATGGCCAGGCTTGCGGAGACGCCCCCATAGACCGGATCAACCAGCACCGAAATATAGGGCAGCGAATGGGTTTTGAGTCTCTCCAGCGCAGCCGAGGTCTTGGCCATCTGCATCAGGGACAGCAGGGCTTCCTGCATGCGAGCTCCTCCGCTGGTAGAAAAGCACACCAGCGGTAATTGTTCAGCGATGCAGGTATTGACCGCCTGAGTAAACTTTTCGCCGACCACCGCTCCCATAGACCCACCGATAAAACCGAATTCAAAGGCGGCAACGACCACCGCCGTGCCATTCACCCGACCCTTGACGACCACCAGGGCATCCTTCTCGCCGGTGCCCTTCTGAGCGCTGTTCAATCGGTCCTTGTAACGCTTTAGATCCTTGAACTTGAGCAGGTCCACAGGCTCCAATTCTGTGTTTAGCTCCTGCTGTTCATCGGCGTCCAGAAACAATTCGATGCGCCGCCGGGCGCTGATTCGCAGATGATGATCACACTTCGGGCAGACGTCGAAGTTTTCGGTTAGGGACTTCTTATAGAGCATGGCGTCGCAGCGCGGGCATTTCTTCCAGATCCCTTCCGGCACCGTGGATTTCTTCTTGCTATCGGCCCTACTAGTAGAGATCGACGGTAAAATTTTATCTTTCCAACTCACATATATCCTTTTATTTCAAATAGTTATTAACATTATTTAATCTTATTTAGCACATCTCTGACGACACCGATTACGGCGGTGCAATGTTGCAAGCCGGCACTGGTTTGCGGCTCATGCACGGGCAATTCGGCGATCCGCCCCACCAGGGCACTGCCTATCACAACCCCGTCTGCCAGTTTCCCCATAGCCTGTGCACTCTCGGCGTCTTTTATACCAAAGCCAATCACTATGGGTAAGTCGGTTAGACCCCGTAAAGCAGCAATTTTCTCCCCAACCGACTGATGATCTGTCAGGGCGGCGCCGGTAACTCCCTTGAGCGACACGTAATACAGATAACCTGTGCTGAGTGAGACAATCGCACTGGCCCTAGTTGCGCTCGTGGTAGGGGCTACCAGGTAGATTGTATCAATTCCGGCGGTCTGCAGTTCGTCGTGCAAGTCAGCGGACTCCGCCGGTGGCATATCGACGATCAATACCCCGTCTACCCCAGCCTGGCAGGCGCTGGCGGCGAATTGCTGGTAGCCCATGATTTCTATCGGATTCAGATAGCCCATGAGCACAACGGGAGTGGCAGCGTCCTTGACGCGGAATTCCTGTACCAGGTCCAGCACATCTTGCAGGCGAGTGCCTCGCGCCAGTGCTCTTTCGACGCCACGCTGAATGACTGGCCCGTCTGAAGAGGGATCACTGAAGGGTATGCCCAACTCGATTATGTCGGCACCCTGCCCCACCAGGTGTTGCATTAACTGCAGGGTAGTGGCCAGGTCAGGATCACCGGCCACCAGGTAGGGTATCAGTAACTTATTCCCTGCTTCCCTGGCATGTTCGACTGTCTGCGCGATACGACTCATAGTGCGTAATTACAACTCGATCCCTTCAATCCTGGCTACCGTCTCAATGTCCTTATCGCCCCGTCCCGACAGGTTGATTACCAGGGAGTGCTCAGGCTCCATGCCTGTAGCTAGCAGGGCCCCATAGGCCACCGCATGACTGCTCTCCAGCGCAGGGATAATTCCTTCCAGTTCGGTCAATTGATGAAAAGCGGCCAGCGCCTGCTTGTCCGTAGCAGCCACATAGTTAACTCTCCCGAGATCTTTCAACCAGGCATGCTCGGGACCGACTCCCGGATAATCCAGCCCCGCAGATACTGAATGTGTCTCCATGATCTGGCCAGCAGCATCCGTCATCAGGTAAGTCCTATTGCCATGCAGAACACCCGGTTTGCCATCGCACAGCGGTGCAGCATGGGCCTTCGTCTCCAGACCCCTTCCGGCAGCCTCCACACCGTGCATAGCGACCTCGGCATCTTCCAGAAACGGGTGAAACAATCCAATTGCATTGGAGCCACCGCCGACGCAGGCAACCAGGGCATCGGGTAGGTGGCCAATCTGTTCTAATGATTGTGCCCGTACTTCTCGACCAATGACACATTGGAAATCTCTCACCAGTTGGGGATAAGGATGGGGGCCCGCCACCGTGCCAATGATGTAATAGGTATTGTCTACGTTGCTGGCCCAATCCCGTAACGCTTCGTTCATGGCGTCTTTCAGGGTGCGCGAGCCGGATGCCACGGAAATTACATTAGCTCCGAGCAGCTTCATACGATAGACATTGGGAGCCTGCCTGACGATATCATCGGCGCCCATATAGACATGGCATTCCAGGCCCAGCCTCGCCGCCACCGCGGCACTCGCGACACCGTGTTGTCCAGCTCCGGTTTCAGCGATGATGCGGGTTTTTTCCATGTGTTTGGCCAGCAGTGCCTGACCGATGGTGTTATTTACCTTGTGTGCACCAGTATGATTAAGATCTTCTCGCTTCAAATAGATTCTGGCACCACCGCAAGCTGCCGTTAAGCGTTCGGCAAAATTCAGAGGTGAAGGTCTTCCGACGTAGTGTTTCAGCTCGTAATCGAACTCTTCCCAGAATTTCTCATCCGCCGCCAGACGTTCATAGACTCGCGCCAGTTCTTCGACGGCACTGATCAGCGTTTCGCCTACGAAGACACCCCCATAGGGTCCGAAGTGGCCGCTGCTATCGGGCCCGTCAAATCCTGGTAGGCTGTCATCCGAGACGACATCAAGGTCAGACACTTCTTGCTCCTTCTATGAACGACTTTATCTTGTCGGGATCTTTGATTCCTGGTTGCACCTCGACACCGCTACTGACATCCACACCAAACGGCTTCAGGCATAACACAGCTTGCTGTACGTTGTCCGGATGCAGGCCGCCAGCTACAACTAACTTCTGTCCGTGGATTCCGGCAATCTCTTCCGCTTCCGCCCAATTAAAACTCATTCCGGTGCCACCTGGCACTTTTTCATCGTAGTGGTCCAGCAAGATCATTGCTGCCGATTCATAGCTGTCGATCGCAACCGCCAGATCCAGCCCCGCGCCTACCCGAATGGCCTTCATATAGGGCAAGCCAAATGACTCGCAGAACGTGGCCGATTCATCTCCATGAAACTGCAGACAATCCACCAATCCAGTACTCACTACCTCACTTACTTCATCGGCCGCAGGATCGACAAACAGCGCGATTATCTGAATCCCGTCAGGTAATCCTTCCAGGATTGAGGACATGTTCTCGGCTACTATAGAACGTGGGCTCGGTTGATAAAAGTTCAAGCCCAGGGCACTGGCACCTGCCTCGGCAGCCGCCATTGCATCTTGCTGTCGTGTGATGCCGCAGATTTTTATCCAGAGTTTTGACAAGGCAGTTTATGGGTCGCGAAAGCGCGCTATTCTATCACAATACCTTCGAATCACTGCTCTGTAAAAAGATCGGGATCTGCGTAGTTGATGACAATCCGAATGCCGGTGGGTAGGCTACGCCAACCAGATATAGCCCATCCGGCGGCGCTGTCATGCTGGATTGGGTTCTGTCACCACCGGCGATCAATTCTTTGACCCAACCGGCACTGTGCTGTCCCCTGCCTATGTCAAGCAGCACTCCGGCAATGTTACGTACCATGTGCTGTAGGAAGGCATTTGCCTGTACTTTAAACACAACAAATCCATGCTGCCTGGAGACCGATGCATGACTGATATTGCGAAACGGCGAATTGGATTGGCATGCGGCTGCCCTGAATACGGAAAAGTCCTGCTCTCCGAGTAATGCCTGTGCCGCTTCATGCATAACGGGTATATCGAGGCTTTCCCTGACATGGGTTGTGCGCCCGGCCATGATGGCAGACGGAGTCTCTCGCAGATACAAAATATAGTAATAGCATCGTGCCGTGGCTGAATACCGGGCGTGAAATTCCGGCTTCACGTTTCTAGCCCAAAGCACACGGATGGTTTCGGGAAGCAGGCTATTAGCGCCGCGGACCCATGCATTGTTACCCCTATCAATCGGAGTATCAAAATGTACTACCTGGCACGTTGCATGCACGCCGGCGTCGGTTCTTCCAGCGCAAACTGTGCCAATTTCGGAATCGGCTATCTGGCTAAGCACAGTCTCGAGCGTGGATTGAATGGTTTTTACTTCAGGGGAAGATTGCTTTTGCCAGCCATTGAATGCCGAACCGTCATATTCAATAGCGAGTGCAATCCTGGTATTACTGGCAGGGGAAAATTCCGTGTTTGACAAGTAAGGAACCCTCTGAAATTAATCAGATGGGTTGTTGAGGGAAGCAAGCAGATTCTCTGCTTCTTTAACCTGTTCTTTTGATCCTTCCTTTATGACTTCTTGCAATATTTCTTCGGCGCCTTCGGTGTCTCCCATTTTCTGGTAAGCATAGGCTAACTCGAGTTTGGTTGCCGTCTCATCATCTGAGACCATTTCAACTTCTACTACCTCTCCTACGGACTCGATTTCTACCTCCTCTTCGTCAGAGAGGAATCCGAGATCTTCCAGGTCATCTTCTTCATCTTGCGGTTCTTCGGCATCCGATTCTTCAGTTGCCTCATCGTCGGCATCGGGTTCGTCCTGGATGACTGCTTCACTCTCTTGCACTGACTCATCTTGAGCTACTTCTTTATCACCCTCGCTTGTGGATTCGTCATCACCGCCAAGATCAAATGTTAGAGCCTTATCAGCAGGCTCATCAAACTCCATGGAGATGGGGCTATCTTCATCGTCAGCGGCAGATTCCTGCGCGGATGCTTCTTCCTTTTCAGCCGGTTCTTCTTCGGGTGTGTCTTCCTCATTACTAAATTCGAAACTTTCCTCATCGAAGGAATCCAGATTGATTCCCAGATCATCCAGGAATGAGGCTGTTTCTTCACTTTTCTCTGCTGGCTCCACTTTTTCTTCTTCTGATACTACTTCAGCTTCTGCCTCAACATCGATATCGACATCTGCCTCCACTGGTACTTCTTCCAACTCTGGTTCGTCTTGTGTTGGCACTTCCTGCTCAGGTGCTGGTTCGGTTTCTGTCTCTGTCTCTGCAGGTCCTACATCACCGAATTGTTCTCTAAGGTTTTCCACCTGCCTGTCGATTACGGGGCTCAACTCAGTAGCAAGAATTTCGGCATGGTGATCGAACAGCGCCAGGTCTCCCTTTAGAGTAAGCACTTCGAGTAATTTGAGTCGCAATTCGTGATTGTCAGGATCACCGTCGACGGCAGACTCCAGCAAGCGGACGGCATCCTGTAACTGATCATCTTCGATGAATGCGTCGACGCTGGCACTCAGCTCATCCATGTCTGCTGGAGCAGCGGAGTCGGCATCGGCGCCATCCTCATCGAAGCCGCTGATTAATTCATCCAATTCGCTATCCGAGATAGTATCTTCCTGTTCCACTGCCTCTTCATCTGCGGTTGCAGTTGCCGCGGAGTCTTCGGCGTCTGCAGGGAACTCCTGTTCCGCCAACTCATCGAGGGATTCGTCTTCCGATTTTGCAGCCTTATTGCGGCGTAGTAACAGGAATACCAGTAGCAGGATAGCCAGTGCTAACCCGAATCCCGTCATCAGGGTGTTGCCGGTAAGAATGCGCATGACGTCGTCGAAGAGGTTGCTCGGACTAGATAGCGGCATAGCGGCTTCCGCCTCTGCTGCAGCCACCAGTGCCGCCTGCGCAGCCTCAGCTTCTGCTTGCGCGGCTGCCTCAGCAGCCGCTGCAGCCAGGGTTTCCTGCAACTGTGCGAGTTGCAGATCCTGCAGACGAATGATTTCCTGTGCGTCGGCTATCTGCTCCTCTAGTTCTGCCATCCGTGAATCAAGATCCTCGCGTTCTATACGCGCCCGGTCCGCTTCCTCCTGACGCAATGCCAACTGGTTTTCCAGTTCGGCGATACGCCGATCGAGCTCTACATTCTCTTCCTCATTTAATTCACTGACACCGGTGGAAGCATCAATGGCATCGGCATCATCACTGCTTACAACACTTAATTGCCCCTGTGGCAGGTCGTCTTGATCTGGAGTCGCATCCGAGGGCGCGGCCAGGGGCTCGACGTCGACCTCAGCTACCTGCTGATTCTGTCGGGTCACTTCATCGATAGCTTCCTGTGGACCTATCGCTTCTACCTCAGCCAGGGTAGGCACACGCATTACCTGACCACTACGCAGCTCATTGATATTGCCATCGACGAAGGCATCGGGATTCAACTGTTGCAAAGCCAACATAGTTTGCTGAATCGTGACTGAATTGCTCGGACGGACTCGTAGAGCGATATCCGACAGCGTATCGGCTGCAGTGGTTTCAATCTCTTCGGCAAGATCCGGTGCTTCAGGTGTTTCGTCTGCCGCTATTTCCTCAGTCTCTTCCACCGGTGCTGGCTCTGGTTCTATTTCCTCAGTAACTTCCGCCTGAACCGGTTCTGGTTCAGGTTCTACTGCTACTGCCTGTTCTTCTATAGCTTCTTCTACTGGCTCTTCGACGACAGCAACAGCCTGCTCTTCAACAACTGCCTCCGCCGTCGGTTCGACTGCTTGCGGATCTTCTTCCACTGCAAGCTCCGGCTCGTCTACCGGTTCAGCAGTTTCCTCTTGCGCCGGATCGACCGGCAGGGTCTCAGTTTCCTGAGTGACCGATTCAGGTTCCGGGATAACTTCTTCCGGTTGAGGCGTGAGATCTTGCGGCTGCAACGCAGGTGCGTCGATGATTTCCGGTTCGAGTACCGGCTGTACGGATTGTGTAGGAGGAGTAACCGCAGGTACTGCCGGCTCTACAAAGGGCTGATCCGGTTGTGTTACCGCATCAGGCCGCTGCAAGACCGGGCTTATGGGTGTGCGAACAGTGGCGGAAGCCTGCTGGTCATCGAACACCGGCAGATCCAGCAATATGGTGTGCTCACTGAGTAATCGACCATTCGGCCAACGGGTCTCAAGAATAAAGCTCAGGTAGGGTTCGCGAACGATCTGACTGGAAATCAGGGTGACGAAATTCCCCCCGGCTGTTGCTTCGACACTGAAGCGAATGTTTGACAGGAAACCGACCCGCTCGATATTGAAGCGTTGGAAGTCATCTACCGACGCCATCTGCACGTTAACGTCTTCTAATCGAGTGTCACCGAGCTGAAGAATCTCGATACGCACGCGCAATGGCTGGTTTAGTGCAGACTCGACCGAAACTGAGCCGAGTCCCAGGGCATATACCTGTGTTGCCACGCTGGCTAGCAACATGGTCAGGATAACAGCGATTTTACGTAGCATATTCCCTGTTTCTCTCAATCGGCTCGGCAGTTTTTCCTGCCTACAGATTGCTTCCCGTTCTTGGTTTCAGTATTTAGACTTTTGCTGATTTAAACACTGCTGATTGGATATAAACAATTTAAGATTGTTTCTTCACTACAGGCTGCAAGTATTCATTATAAGTAGCTTTTTATCAACTCTTCAGCAATCTGCACAGAGTTTAGTGCCGCCCCTTTCCGCACGTTGTCGGCCACCACCCAAAGA
>DMJN01000041.1 GCA_003451715.1 Gammaproteobacteria bacterium
CGGCCATGCCACGACTTTCGATTTTCGCGAGAAGGCACCTATCGCCGCGACCGAACGCATGTATCTGGGTCTGGATGGCAATGTTCTTAACAACTCAAATCATATCGGACCACTGGCTGTTGGTGTGCCGGGAACCGTGGCGGGCCTCTATAAGGCTCACCAGGAGCTGGGCTCGTTGCCCTGGGAAGACCTGGTAGCGCCAGCCGTTAAACTGGCCCGCGAAGGTATTCCAATCACCTATTCCCTGCAGACCGGCTTCGCAAGAAGCGCCAACCGCTTTGCCCAGTACCCTTCTTCGGCCAGGAAATTTTCCAGGCCAGACGGTTCGCTCTATGAGTTGGGTGACACCTGGCACCAACCCGATTTGGCTCATACACTGGAATTGATCCAGGACAACGGTCACGATGGTTTCTATCGTGGTGAAAACGCGCAGCGCCTCGCAGAGTTTATGGCGGCTAACGGAGGGCTGATTACCGAGCAGGATCTGGCACGGTACCAGGCAAGCGAACGTGAGCCGATACGGGGTAGCTACCGTGGTTACGAAGTCGTGAGTATGCCTCCACCCAGTTCTGGTGGCGTCGCACTGGTTCAGATGATGAATATCCTGGAAGGTTACGATCTTGCCGCCATGGGGCATAACTCCGCGCAGTACCTGCATGTGCTCACCGAGGCGATGCGCCGGGCCTATGCCGATCGTGCCCAACATCTGGGTGATCCGGATTTTAACGAGGGCATGCCGCTCGAACGGCTAATGGACAAGGACTACGCCACTACCTTGCGTAGCTCAATCGACATGGACAAAAAATCTGAGAGCAGCCCATCGGAGTTTGCTCAGGCCTATGAGAGTGAAGAGACCACCCACTACTCCATTGTTGATAGTGAAGGTAATATGGCCAGCGTCACCTATACGCTGGAATTCGGTTATGGCTCGGGCATCGTTGTAGAAGGCGGCGGCTATCTCCTTAATAATGAACTGGGTGACTTTAATGCCGTGCCAGGTGTCACTGATATACGCGGTAGCATCGGCACCGCACCGAATTTAGTTGCCCCTGAGAAACGACCCTTATCGAGCATGACGCCAACTATTATTGCCCAGGATGGCAAGCCTCTCTTCGCCGCTGGCAGTCCCGGTGGCAAGACTATTATCAATACTACGATGCAGGTGATTCTCAATGTGCTCGATCACGATCTGAATATTGCCGAGGCTATCGAAGCCGGGCGTATTCATCATCAGTGGCTGCCGGATATGACCAGCATCGAATCCAATGCCTTATCTGCCGATACGATTCGGCTCTACGAGGAACGCGGGCATCGGCTGAGTGTGCGCGGTTCCCAGGGAGCCGCCATGGGTGTTTACCATGATCGAGAGGCGGGTCTTTTCCTTGGAGCATCTGATTCGCGACGAGGCGATGGAGCAGCCGTCGGTTATTAGACAATACTTTTCACCTACAGGGAGTCTGACAATGCTAAGAAAATCTTCCTTTACGCTTTTTAGTTTGTTGCTACTACTCGTGAGTTCTCTGGTACACCCTGCCGATGATGTCGAAATGATTCGCCAGCAGTTTATCGGTGATTATGAGTTGGTGAGCTATTTCACCTTTCCCGCCAGCGGCGGTGAGCGTGATATGAATTACATCGGTCGCCTCAGCTACGACGCCTTCGGCAATATGGCGGGTCTCGGCATGCCAAATAACCTGCCGGAACGTGCTAACAATTCAAGCGATCGAACCGTCGGCGGGTTTGCCTACTGGGGAGGCGTCTCTTTCGATGTAGAAAAATCCATCGTCATCCACCATGTCCAAGGGTCGCCGATGGCGCCACAGTGGGTGGGTGGTGATAATATTCGCCACTTTGCTTTCGAGGACGGATTATTAAAACTGTCTTTGAAGGATGCCCAGGGCAGAGTTACTGCAACTCTCAGTTGGCGAAAGCTGCAATAGCATAGCCGGGCCCTCAGTCAATCAGTTCTTCGAAGTCGTCCCAACTCGTCGGTTCGCCATGGATTGGCACCAGCGTGTCTACTTCCAGACCCAGGCGCTGCACGTGATTATACAGGCTCCGATGGGACTGGTAGGGCGTTATACAGCGAGTGCATCTCGATTGACCGCCGAGGGGGCACCACTACTCTGAGATCGGATCCCCAAATTCATCATAAGTTGTTTCCAGATCCAGCCTTCCATCACCGGTTGCATCAAGCTCTGACCTAACAAGCCGACCAAACGCATCGTAATAAATGACCTTTTTTACTATATTCGTGAAGGGGTCATACAACTGGGATTCTGTCAGCACCCCAGCTATATAATTATTTACAATATCTCTGGGACCTTCACCACTTGAATTAATCCTGCCAACAACAGGAATCCCACCTTCATATTGCACGGTCTGCTCAAATCTCCCATTGAAGTCATTATCGGCCTCCATTGTCTCAAGAACACCGTCATAGCCATAAACCCAGCGCAGATCAATGTCACCGTCCCTGTTGCGGTCGTGCTCAATCCTGCTGATTAAATCACCCTGCCTGTAGTAAATTTCATCCAACTCACCATCACCATTGTGATCAAATCCTTCGTCAGTTCCCGGAAAACGAAACAGTAGAAACAAAGCGAGAGCAGCTACTACGGCACCTGCCACAAAATAGGTGCCCTTACCGGCTGAGGTTTTCGGTTCTTCTTCTTGTGCCTGAGTTGGTTTTACAGACTCCCACCCGGCGACAATCCGTTTTCCTTCGTCGGCATCCTGAGGATTTACACTCACACGAAAATTACCAGTTGCTGGCAATTCCATTGCCACCTCCTGAAGGTGCTTACCGTTAATCTGAGCTTTAATCCCGGATTTCTGCAGTAAATGCACCATCATGTGGGCTTCAACGCCATTTGCTACATCAAGAATGACAATCATAAAAGTGACCTCAAACAACAATATTTATTGCGCGCCCTCCGGCGCATGAAATAAATGCGCTAGTTTTCCTGTACTGGTTGGGCGGCAACATCGGTTACAAACACGATGGAGCAGGGGGATTCGCTTTCCATTACAACAAAGCCCCTACAGTAGGGCAGCTTACCGAAGTATTACACACCATCAGCCAGCGGGTTGCCAGCTTTCTGGAAAGGCAAGGGTTGCTGGAACGGGATGCAGAGTTACCGCAACTCTCAGTTGGCAAAAGTTGCAATAGCATAGCCCTCTATGACCCGTTAGGGGATTGTTAGTCAATTAGTGCTTCGAAGTCATCCCAGCTTGTCGGCTCACCATGGATCGGCACCAGTGTGTCAACTTCCAGACCCAGGCGCTGCACGTGATTATACAGGCTCCGATGGGATTGATTGGGGGTTATTGAGAGCGCATTTCGATTGACCGGCGAGGGGCCGTCGAATAGATCCGCCTCTATCAACAGCCTTTCTTCCGGTAGATAGGCCACCAGCATGCCTTCGACATGGTTGAGCGGATGCACGTAGGAAATATTCAGGTTGCGATTGCCGTCCGTAAGTACATAGTTCTCTCGTACAGTCTCATACTGATAGCCTTCCGCCAGTTCCGTTGGTGGCCACAGGCTTACCATGTCCGGATCCAGTGTGCGGGGCGCGTAGTTCAGCACATCCTTGTTATAGAAATCGTAGTTCTTCCAATGGGTGATAATGGTGGCACCGATATGCATATAAGTGCGCAGGCCACCGATGTGATCGTGATGCTGGTGAGTATTAATCAGGAAACGAATCGGCTTACCCGGAATCAATTCCACAATACGGTCGATAACCGCTAGGTTGCGTCGTTCATTCAGCGGCGCTTCCACCACCGCGATATAGTCCGCGAATTCTACCGCCACACTGTTGTGGGAGCTGCCACCCAGCAGGTAAACGCCAGCGGCCAATTCGTTTACTTCCACCGTCTCGACAAATTCGGCATTGCTTACCGATGGCGGCACGGGTAATTCACCGGGACAGACGTTCGCCCGGATATCGGACTGATTGCCGCCGAAGGCATTGTGCCCGGCGTTGATGCTCTGCGCCTGATAGTTATCGTCCCAACCCGTGTGGTGGTGCCAGATCGTGGGAAAGCGGATACCGTTGCCGATGTCGATGTAATCGGCATTGGCAAATTCGTGTTCATAGTTGGTGTCGCCGAGTACTGGATCGGGCACCCAGGTGTGAATGCGTTGTAACAGGTTTTGCGAGTTGATCGTTGCATCCACCCGGTACTTACCGAGCAGGTCGATGGATACAATTGTCACTTTTTCCGGATTTACCGTCGCGCCGTCACGACCCATCTCACCCAGCTCCCAGCGCCAGGTGGCTCTGGGATTTGCACCGGGCAGACGCGCCGCCTTCAGAAATCCGTGGGGCGTCAGCCACATATCCAGTTGCCACCGCTCTGAATCCTGTTGAGATGCGGCAACCGGTGCGCCATCCTCGCCATCTTTGTGCCAGGCGTAGTCGCCATTGAGCATGAATTCCTGGCGGGTCTGCTGCTGAATCGCCATACCGCCTTGCCAGCCCAGTCCGTATTTCCAGGACGCCGGGTTGTTGCCAGGCTCGCGATCGAAGGTCTCCAGCATCC
>DMJN01000301.1 GCA_003451715.1 Gammaproteobacteria bacterium
CACTCTATACACCACCCTCCCCGTTCAGCGAAGATGGCAACCAGGGAACCCTGACCGTGCCAGATGCCTGGGGCAGCGGAAACTGGAATACCGGCGCATTCGATCCTAAAACTGGAATGTACTTTGCCATTTCTTATACCAATCCGGGCAATTTGGGTATCGCACCAACCAACGTTGCTTCGGCAACCATGACTCATTCCATACCGCGCGAGGCACCGAGCGCACCAAAAATTCAGGGCATTCCTCTTGTTAAGCCCCCTTATGGTCGAGTGACAGCATTGAATATGAATACCGGTGAACTGGAATGGTCAGTGCCGAATGGTGATGGGCCTCGCAACCATCCCTTGTTAAGAGATCTAGGTCTACCTCCCTTAGGCATTCCTAATCGACCCGCGCCTCTAGTGACCAGGTCACTCTTGTTCGTTGGAGAAGGCAGTGATGCAGTTGTCGGAACAGTGCCAGGTGGTGGCGGTGCCTATGATGATCCCGACACGGGTTATGATGAATCCTGGCGTTGGGGAACGCTATTCAGAGCATACGACAAGTCATCCGGTAACACCGTATTCGAAATAGACCTGTCAGCCGGCACCACCGGTGCACCCATGACTTATATGCATGAAGGTAAACAGTATATTGTTGTGGCGATTTCTTCGCGAGCGACTGAACCTGAATGGGTAGCTTTAGGGCTTGGCCAGTGAAACCAAAAAATGAGGATCTGAGTAAATATGCTGCATTTTTTTAGTGTTCACTATTGACGGTGGTATCTATAGGGCTAGTGCCAAAAAAACGTTCCCGCGGGAACGTTTTATCTGCCTTTCAATTTCTGAGATTCTGACGCAATACGCTTGTAATACTTACCCAAAGCCTTATCACTGGATCGACGTTCAGAGAGCATGGCTGAATTAAACGATTCCTCTCGCAACAACTTGAGATAGTTAGTCAAACGTCTCTGCTCTAACTCTCCTGAGCTGATGGCTTGTTGAACCGCACAGCCAGGTTCAGAATGATGTTGGCAGTCGCCAAATTTACACTGGCCTACTAACCCTTCGATATCCGCAAATGTAATCGCAATGCCTTCCTTGCAATCGGCCATTTGGATTTCCCGCATACCGGGTGTGTCCAGAATTACCCCCTTTGCACCCAGAGAAATCAATGAACGTCGTGTTGTGGTATGCCGGCCTTTATCATCATCTTCTCTTATACCGCTTGTGCTTTGCTGCTCTTTACCAAGCAGTGTATTAATCAGTGTTGATTTCCCCACAACCGAAGAACCCAACACAGCTATAGTGGTTCCTGCTTTTAGCCATGGAGATAGCTTGCTGACACTTTCCGCATCTAAACAATTAATGGCTTCAACCATCAAGAACGGATCCAACGCTTGAATCTGCTCGACATAGCTTTGGGGTGTTTCTGATTGATCGCTTTTACTTTACAATACAACCGGTTCTGCACCTGACTCGTTCGCCAGGGAAAGAAAGCGCTCTATCCTGTTCAGGTTAAACTCATCATTCATTGAAGAAACGACAAAAGCCGTATCAACATTGGCCGATATCAGCTGCTTCTTCACATTACTGCCTGCGGCTTTTCTTGAGAAGCAGGTCTTACGATCAAGCAGGCGAATTATATGTTGCTGGCTATCTAACAATAGCCAATCACCCACTACCATTTCAGGCATGGTCGCTAACAAGGCGATATTGAAAACGCTCGACTCCGTGGCTACGGTTATTCCAGATTTATACTGCTCAACGACTCTAGCAGGAATAGCCTCATCCCATTCATCCAGGGAGATCTGCTGCTGAAAATAGGATTGCCAGCCCAAATCAACAAGTGCATTAAAATTTGACATCATTAATCTCATCCAGCTTTTGATCAGTATAAATCAAGCACACTTGGTAGCGGTTACAAAATACTGAAAATATTGCTAGTAGTCTTTGTCTCGGATGCCCGCTCTTGGCTGAAACGGACGCAAGAAGCCCTTATATGAACACTGTTTACTTTTGAATCGTAAGGTCCGCTACCGACCCCAAGCCGACATTAGCGATATTCCCAAAAATCCTCAAATTCACCCCCAAAAACGTGACCCATGAGCTATATCAATATTTTTACTAGATTCTTTGTTCAAATAAAAGGGCGAATGCCGGATCGCCAACAATAAGAGCAAGAACACCGCGCCGGCATATTAGAGATACAATGAAATTCTCCAAATCTGCATCCCATAGTACTGAGGTCAGAATAATGAAAAAGATACTCCTTGTTTTAGCGCTAATAGTACTCCCTCTCCAGACTCAAGCTGCTGGCCCTTATGATGGTATTTGGCAAATCACTGAAACCGATTATGCCACTGTCAACCAGAACGGTTCCACAATCATTGTGGTTGGCCTCGACCTGGAAAATCGACAATTCGACGTCTCAACAGGTACACTGGATGGTAATCAGCTAATCCTCAACTCCGTTATTGATGATGGTAATATATCTTCTAGAGTTATTTTCCTATCTGGAACATCGGCAACGCTCACATTTTTATCTTGCATCCCCAACCCAGGGTTTTTATGCGATGCTCCAATCGGTACTCCTATTTCAGTTACCAAGGTTTTTTAGGGGCTTACGGCCCTTTTTGGCCGGAAGTAGACATTACGCCAGCAATTGAGGAAGTTATGGTTTAAATACAATCTACTAATTAGTTGCCTGATATCTTTTCAGCAAAGTTAAAGGAGAAATTTATGTCCAAAGGCCAAGATGCAAAAAAATCAGTTAAAAGGAAACCTGAAAAAACACTGAAAGAAAAGCGCAAAGAGAAACGATTGAAAAAGTCTAATAAAAGATAGATATGGACCCATTGAATATGGGGTCAGTGTAAATGTACAGTGGTTTTGAATGCCCGCTTCCGACCGGAAGCAGTCATAGGTGAGGTTTATATCGAACCAAATATCCACTAAAGTGGCACAAGATCACTCTCTTTTATACAAGCATTATGTGTCTAATTTGAATTAGTTTAGACCAA
>DMJN01000342.1 GCA_003451715.1 Gammaproteobacteria bacterium
CCGCTATTTTCCTAAGCCTGGGATCCGGAAATTCCAGAATTTGCAAAATTGCCATCGTCTCGAAGAACCTGTAATGGGTGGAATACAAGCGAAGCAGTCTGTGAACTGCTTCTAGTGATAATTATACCGTATTGTTAAGATATCTATGCTCCTAAGTGCAGAATTTTACTAATGAAACCTTTGCGAACTAAGCTTTATCTAACTGTGCAGCTGATCACCATCGCTGCACTCATTTCACTTTCAGGCGTACAAGCCCAGGTTTCGTTGTTGCACAGCGAATACCCGGAGAGCTATACAGTCATGGAAGGCGACACATTGTGGAATATTGCGAGTCAGTTTCTACGAGAACCCGACCGCTGGCCTGAAATATGGCGTCCAGATCCTTATCTGGATAATTCCGACCTGATCTACCCGGGAGACATCCTTCGAGTTGGATTTGTAGGCGGAGCCCCAAGAATACTGGTACAGCGGGGTGATCGTGATGTTGAGCGTATCGGCCCGGAGATTCGAGCCGAAGAATTAGTCAGCGCAATCCCGGCGATACCGCTAGAATCGATTGAGAACAGCTTCACTCGAAATCGGATTATTACCCGGGAATTATATAACGCAGCGGCCTACATAGTGGAAAACCTGGGGGCTAATCTGATTATCGGCACTGGCGACGAAGTCTATGCCCGTGGAACCTGGCCGATTGGCACAAGTTCTTTTGAAATCTACAGAGCAGGCCGTGGTTTTATGGACGAGTCTGGAGAGGAGCTAATTGGCCTGGAAGCAGAATACCTTGGCTTCGCAACCATCGCAGACGAAGACGGACCGGAACTACGCCGATTGGCGATAAACAATAGCAGCAAGGAAATTAGAGTTGGTGCCCGCTTACTAATTCGGGAAGAGTCGCGAATAGGTGCAACCATATTCCCAACCGAGCCAGTATCGGACATTGCGGGAGAGGTGATTGCCTTTTTAGGTGGCGAAGCCCTGGCATCGCAGCTGGATACTGTCGTAATTGACCTGGGATTGCAGGATAACCTGGCAGTTGGTGACATCTTGTCAGTTTAACAGGAAGGCGAACAGATGGTAGATGAAGTAGATCGTGAGCGCCTGTCTTTTCGGGAGAGAATGCGCAGAATTTTCAGCGGTGAGCGCCTGCAACTGCCAGGCAATGACATTGGAACCCTGCTGGTTTATCGTACTTTCGAGCAATTAAGTTACGCCGTCATACTCAGTAGTATCCAGCCCATCGAAATATCCAACAACGTGGCGAGCCCTTAACCCAGCTCAATTCATCACCATTCCATTGTTCAAGGATGACCCATGGAATCTCAGCTTCTCGAAGACTACCTGCGACTGCTACATAGCCGTGAACTCTCAGCCGCGCAGTTCTCAAGGCTGCTGACTCAATTTGAAAGCCTGGAAAAAATTCGTGATTATGTCTCATCAGAGCCGCTTGGCAGGGGACTGAACTCGGCACAGGTAGCGCAGATACTCAGGCCTGAAAAATCTCAATATGTCGATAATTGTATTAAAAAAGACCTGAACTGGCTGGAAAACGATGCTAACTCCATAGTTTGTTATGAAGACCGGGCCTATCCTGAGCTGTTGCGGCACACCGGCGGCGCTCCAGCATTACTCTATGTGCGAGGCAATCCACATCAATTAAGTAGGCCACTGTTGGCGATGGTGGGTAGCAGGAAAGCAAGCAGCTATGGTTCACGCAACGCTTACTGGATGGCTCACGAACTTGGCAGGATAGGTCTCGGTATCTGTAGCGGCCTCGCGAAAGGAATCGATGCCCAGGCCCATGCAGGTGCGTTGGCAGCGAATGCAGGAACCGTTGCGGTAATGGGTACTGGAGCGGACCTGATCTATCCTCAAACTAACCGATCCCTGGCCGAACGCATCCTGGCCAATGGCGCTCTTATTACGGAGTTTCCTCTCGGAAGTCCGCCTCTTCCTGCCCACTTTCCACAGCGCAATCGCATTATCAGCGGACTATGCCATGGGGCACTGGTGGTGGAAGCGGCCTTGCGCAGCGGCTCACTGATTACGGCGAGACTGGCTCCGGAACAAAACCGAGAGGTGTTTGCATTGCCCGGTACTATTACTAATCCGTTATCGAGAGGTTGCCACCAATTAATTAAGCAGGGGGCCAAATTGGTGGAAACCCCAGAAGACATACTGGAAGAGCTAATAGCACCGGGACTGTTGAACACACTGGATGTCGCCATTGAGCGCGGCGAATTTAAGCAGCCGGCAGGGCAACAAGCAGGGAGCACCAGAGAACAGCAGCTCATTCTGAAAGTATTACAAGCCGAAAGCTGTTTAGTGGATACCCTTACGGAACGCACCGGGTTGGAACTTCAGCAATTAGGCAAAGAACTGGTACAACTGGAAATTCAGGGCCTGATCGACTCAATCGGTGGTAGATATAGCACACTTGCATAGGGGAGCGGTCTGCGGTAGTTTCCCCGTTTTGCTTTTTACCCCAAAACTATCGACCCGGGATCGTTCGCCATGAGCACACCCTTTGTCTCCATTTTGATGGGGTCAGAATCAGACCTCAGTATTATGCAGGCCGCTGCTGATACATTGCAGCAGCTGCAAATACACTACGAGATCAAGATTACTTCGGCCCATAGAACACCTGCAGCGACCCAACAGTTTATCAGCGATGCTGAGTCCCGTGGCTGTCAGATTTTCATAGCCGGAGCAGGGCTGGCGGCACACCTGGCCGGAGCAGCTGCGGCTCATACCACTAAACCCGTTATCGGAGTTCCTATCGACGCGGGGCCCTTGAATGGTTTAGATGCACTCTTATCGACCGTACAAATGCCGGGGGGTATCCCGGTCGCAACCGTGGCCATTGGGAAGGCCGGGGCAAAAAATGCGGCCTATCTTGCCGCGCAAATTCTATCTCTGTCTGATGCAGCACTGGCAGAGCGGGTAACAACCGAACGGGCAGCTAATGCCGAAAAAGTACAATCTCAGGATCAGGCATTACAGTCCTCATTAAAGTAAACGTCGCTGACAGCCTTATTTGTATATTGCCCTGTGGGCCAACTCGACCTTCAACGCGCCTGTGACCACCTTAACCAAGGTCATGTGATTGCCTATCCCACTGAGGCAGTATGGGGCTTGGGTTGCGATCCTTATAATCACGGGGCAGTGAAACGAATTTTTGCGATCAAACAACGCTCACCCGAGAAAGGGCTGATTCTGGTCGCGGCAAGCATGGAGCAATTAAAACCCCTGTTGGATCCATTAAGTGAGTCACAGCTCAAGCAACTTCGCTCTACATGGCCGGGCCCTATTACCTGGTTGATACCAGACAGCAAGAAATTGATACCCGGATGGATAAAGGGCAGCCACGACTCCGTTGCGGTTAGAGTTAGTGCACATCCGCTTATCAGGGCACTCTGTACCCAATTTGAAAATCCCCTGGTATCAACTTCTGCAAATTTGTCCGGGGAACCGACGCTTCGAGAACCGCAGGAACTGCAACAGAAATTTGCTGGCAAAGTCGATTTTATCGTGAAGGGAGAGCTCGGTACGGGCATAGCACCTTCAGAGATCAGAGACCTGTGCACAGGGCAGTTAATCCGCTGAAACCGGCTTTTCACTTACAGGCAATGCTTTAGGGCCCTCTGAACAAGTATATGACCGCTCTGGCCATATACTTGTTCAGAGGGCCCTAAGTGAACTAAAGAGGAAGTCGTAATGGATTGTTCAATTAACACAGACCGGGTAAAGCAATTCCTGTCGGCTCTAAATGACAATATCTACAGCTCCCTGGAGAGCCTCGATCCACAGACCAGCCTCCAAACGGACCACTGGCAGAGAGCCGGACAGCGAAGAGGAAAGGCTTTACACTGAGTTTTTAAAACCTTGAGATTGGATTTGACCAATCAGTGACTGGAATAAACTATGTCGCTCTATGCCGTGGTAGGCAACCCAGTAGAACACAGCAAGTCCCCTCAGATCCATCATCTGTTCGCTGAACAAACCGGACAGGGTCTGGAGTATCTAGCGATCAGGGTTGAGGCTGGCGGATTTGTTGCGTTCGTTAGAAAATTTTTTGCCGATGGTGGTAAGGGGCTGAATGTGACAGTCCCATTCAAGGAGGCAGCCTTCGAGCTGGCTGACTATCATGCACGGAACGCCGCTCTGGCAAAATCCGTCAATACTTTGTTCCTGGGCGATGAAAAAATGTTGCATGGAGACAATACCGATGGCATCGGACTGGTTAATGATTTACAGCAAAACAACGGTGTTTCGATTCAGGGCAATAGAATACTCATGCTGGGGGCAGGGGGCGCGGTCCGTGGAGCACTCGCCGAACTGGTCAATCATCAACCTGCATCCATAACAATCTTAAACCGGACACTTTCTAAAGCTGAGCAACTCGTAAGTGAGTTTGGCGGCCTTATTGACATGCGTGCACGGGACTATGGCAGTTTCGATGAAAGGGAATTTGATCTGATTATCAATGGTACGTCCTTGAGCTTGACCGGTGAGTTACCCCAGCTTGAAAAATCAGTCATAGCCGAAAATACTTGCTGCTACGACATGATGTATGGGACTGAAGATACGGTGTTTGTCGCCTGGGCCAAACAGAATGGTGCAGCATTGGCGCTGGATGGCTTGGGAATGCTTGTGGAGCAGGCCGCGGTATCGTTTTCGATTTGGCGCGGAGTTCACCCTGACACGGCGCCTGTAATTGCCGCGCTTCGGTCATGACGGTTTGGCCAGACGGGCAGAGACTCTTTGTTCAGAGGGTTCTTGGGTGAGTTTATCATTGCCCATTCGTGGAAAGATGGGAATAACTCCAGCGAAACTCAAGCACAAAAAAGCTTAGTGCGCTTCTTCTTCGCCATGGATATCGGCAGGACCGAGCGCTACAGCACCCCGGTCATGCCCACGGTACACGAATCGATTTTCTTGTACGAAATTGCCTTCCCCAGCCGCGAAATAGATAAGGAATAGTAGCAACACTGGCGGTACGAGTATGGTGCATGCCAGCGCCATACGTTCCCAAAAGACATGCATGAAGATGGCGATAATAAAACCCGCTTTTAGCAGCATGAAAAGTATCACCAGGGTCCAGCGCATGGCGCCCTGCACATCGAAAAAATCGACCGCGTAGGAGCAAGCGCTGAGTACGAACAGCAGTACCCAGACTTTGTAGTAAATCCCCAGGGGGTGTTGTTGACCTGCTTCAGATGACATCTCTGTCCCCTCTTACAATAAGTAGAAAAATGCGAAAATGAATACCCACACCAGATCAACAAAGTGCCAGTATAGACCAGCGATTTCGACTATCTCAAAACCCTTGTTGTCGTAGTAACCCCGCTTAACTCGGAACGCGACCCATAATAGGTAGATCACGCCAGCCGAAACGTGTAAGCCGTGAAAGCCTGTAATCATGAAAAAGGCCGACCCGAACTGCGGCGCGCCAAACGGGTTGCTCCAGGGACGCACACCCTCGTCAACAATCAGCTTGGTCCACTCGAAAGCCTGCATGCTAACAAACGTTGCACCTAACGCGGCTGTGGCGCAGAGCAGCCAGAAGGCTTTCATCTTATCCTTGCGGTAGCCCATGTTCACAGCAAGCGCCATGGTTCCCGAGCTGGTAATCAACACAAAGGTCATGATGGCGATCAGAATCAGCGGTATTGGATCGCCGCCCCCGAATGAAAGGGCGAAGATTTCACTCTGTGGCGGCCAGGGCAGTGTAGTGGTAATTCGTACGTTCAGATAACTAGCCAGAAAACACGAGAAGATAAAGGTGTCCGACACCAGAAAAATCCACATCATCGCCTTGCCCCAAGGCACATGATAAGCCTGCTTGTCGGCGCTCCAGTCATCGACCAG
>DMJN01000255.1 GCA_003451715.1 Gammaproteobacteria bacterium
ATCGAGTACGCCTCGTCGCTCATTACGATCTTCCCCGGTGATGTCATGCAAAGTGGGACATCCGGCGGAACGGGTGCCGGCCGGGTAGAGCGTGCGACAGGCTCCGGATATCTGGTCGATGGTGAGACGATCAGTGCCAGCATTGAGGGAATCGGTACGCTGAATCACACGGTCAGATTGGAGCAGAGCATTCCGGACGACCTGTCCGGTGCGCAGCTGCCTCCAGTCAGGTCATACAGGAATTGATTGCTAGTAGCTGAAAGAGTCCTGACAAAATCGGGCGCCGACTGGTTCTAACCGGTCGGCGCCCTTTTTCGTTGCGTTCGACGGACAGCTTACTTAGCGACCCAATAGTTAATTAGGCAATCCCTGAAACAAATTGCTGAATCAGGAAAATCGGATCGATCCTACTTCTGCGTTACAAAATCTCCAAGTCAATCCCGCAGGTGGACAAAGCCCGAGGGATCCCGTAAAACGAGTATTCAATAAACCTCAGGAGTAGCCGCTTGTGTGTAAATTTTACTATTCGTTTTTGAGTGTACTCTCGATAGTCTTTCTACCCCTGTTCAGCATGGCGGCATCTGAAGAATTTGACCTGGTCATAAACAATGGCCGCGTTATGGACCCGGAATCAGGGCAGGATGCTATTCGACACATAGGCATACTCGCCGGTCGTATCGTGTCTGTTTCTGAGCAGGAACTCTCCGGTGACCGAATCATTGATGCTGAAGGATTGGTGGTCGCGCCTGGATTCGTTGATCTGCACGCCCACGGTCAAACTGAAGAGAGTTATCGCCTGATGGTTCAAGATGGTGTGACTTCAGGATTCGAGCTTGAAATTGGCACAGCCCGGATAGCAGATTGGTACAACGAAAGGGCCGGTGGTCAGGTACTGAACTACGGCATCAGTATCGGTCATATCCCAATCCGCATGGTGCTGTTTGAAGATGAAGGTCGATTCCTGCCAACCGGTCCGGGGGGCAGTGGCATTGCCGGGCCGGGCATCATGGATCGAATGGAAAGCATGATGCGTCAAGGAATGGCAGAAGGCGCCGTTGCCATGGGATTTGGACTGGCCTATACGCCTGCGGCTACGCAGACCGAATTCGAAGCCATGCTCGCTATCGCCGCCGAAAACCAGGTCAGTGCCCATATTCACACGCGAGGGGGCCTAGACGGACTACGTCAAATCATCGCCAGCGCCGACGATGCTGGCACGCCCCTGCATATTGTCCACGCCAATTCCAGCGGTGGATCAACTATCAGTGAATTCCTGGCCATTATTCAAGCGGCACGAGACGCGGGTCAGGATGTGACGACTGAGATGTACCCTTACGAGGCCAGTTATTCCGATATCGGCTCTGCGCTATTCGATGGCTGGGAGAGCTGGGAAGACGATCGCTTCGGTCGAAATATGTGGGTTGCCACCGGTGAGCGCCTCACTCGCGAATCTTTTGCGCGTTACCGACAAATAACCGGGGGCATGATTACCTTCAGCCGCACGGAAGAGATGACGCGCACCGCACTCAGACATCCCCTGACCATGATAGCCAGCGACGGACGAATCCTCGATGGCAAAGGCCATCCCCGCAGCGCTGGAAGTTATAGCAAGGTGCTGGGTCAATTCGTAAGAGAAGAGCGGCTTATCGATTTAATGGATGCTCTGAGGCGCATGACCATCGAACCTGCGCGACGTCTTCAGAGCTATGTTCCGGCCATGGCAAACAAGGGGCGTATTCGAGTGGGTGCCGATGCCGACATTACTGTATTCGATCCCGAGACGGTACTGGATCAGGCGACGTACACCGATCCAGCTCGGCCTTCGACTGGCATCGAATATGTATTAGTGAATGGCGGTGTAGTGCTTGATGATGGCATGTTACACCCGGACATTCGTACAGGTGTCGCTATTAAGAGCAGGTAGTACTCAGGAGCCTTCGAAGCGTTCAACTGATAAGCGACAGGATTGATGAGGAGAAAATATAATGAACATTAACCCAATCAAAACACAGCGGGATTACAACAACGCCTTGGCACGTATTGAGGATTTAATGGAAGCTGAGTTTAACACTCCGGAAGGTGACGAGCTGGACGTATTAACAACTCTGGTAGAGAATTACGAGGGAAAAGCGTTTCCAATTGAAGTGCTGGATCCTATTGAATTTCTAAAAAACGCCATGGAATTTCGCGGGCACAGCCCGGCGGATTTATCCAAACTTTTAAATTCTCGCTCACGCGCCTCAGAACTACTGGCTAAAAAGAGAGCACTTAGCATCGGCCATATTCGGATCATCAACAAAGCGTGGAACATTCCCGCAGAACCATTGTTGCAAGAATATGAGCTGCAGACTTAGGGGTCTTCAGAAGATCCCTGGCTTCTGTAATTCGAGAGTCCTTTCCTTTCCCGTCATGAAATTACCTTACTAGTTCGTAACACATCTATCTCTGATTGTTGCAGACTTAACTTCTCTGCTAATACTTCATCAGTATGCTCGCCAAGCCTGGCTACCCACGATGCTGCTGTGGTATCGATGTGACTGAACTTGACTGGCATATTTTGAATCAGAAATGTGCCCAGTTCATCATTGGTCAATGTCGTGAATGAGTTCCGGTCCACCACTTGCGGGTGAACAAACAGGTCTTCAGTTCGCTGGTAGATGCTGCAGGGTACCCCGGCCCGATTGAGTGCCGTTTCACAGGCTTCACAGGAGAGGGTGGTGGACCACTTTTCGACTTCACTGACGAGCTGGTCAAAATGCAGATGCCTCTGTCCGCGTATAAAACGAGGATCTTCCAAAAGCTCATCTCGATTGAGTGCAGCTGCCAGGCATTGCAGATTTTTGTCCGACACTATGCAGAGCATAACGAAACCGTCCTGGGTTCGTACCGGGTAGAATCTGCCGATCACCGGCGGTTCTTCCATTTGTGCGCCCTGTATGTGGGCTGGAATCAATGACATCATGGACTCCATCATGCTGATGTCGATATGTTCGCCCAGGCCACTGCGCTGACGTCCCAATAAGGCGCTCTGGATAGCACCGAAGGCAAGGGCGCCGGTGAGTATGTCGGCAACCATTATTTCCCAGTTGGGAGGTCGGTTTTCATCTTCTCCCTGGGAGAGGGTGTGTACCTTATCAAATCCACTGGCGGCATGAACGATGGGGGCGTAGGCGGCACGGTCGACGAAGGGGCCGGATTGGCCAAAGCCGGAAATGGAACAATAGACCAGATCTGGTCCGTCGGATTTAAGACTCTCATAATCGAGGCCAAATTTGGCCATGATGCCGGGTCGAAAATTTTCAATGACCACGTCTGCATCGGCGATCAATTGCCGCGCCAGTGCTTGAGCGGCGGGCTTTTTCAGGTCGAGAGCGATGCTGCGTTTACCTGCATTGAAGTGGGCGAATACGCGGGTAATTCCATCGACCCCACGGGTTATATCGCCAACCTCGGGAGTTTCCACTTTGACTACTTCGGCGCCACAGTCTAATAAATAGCGTGAACAGATGGGGCCGGCGAAGACCGCAGAAAAATCTACAACTTTATACGCCTCGAGGTGTTTTCTTCTTGTCATGGAAAGTCGTCATCATTTCCCAGTTTCTGGTGGGCAATTGCCCAGCTTGTGATAAAAATGTTGTTCGTTGTGTTTGAGTGCGACGGCATCGCCAAGATGCACAATAGCTTGTGCATAGTCTCCACTGCTTAAACTTTCCTCGGCTAATGATTGATGGTAATAGGGATTCTGCAGGCGAAATTCTTTAACACTCTCTGCCATTGCTGCAGCCAATTCGGGCTTCCCTTGCCGTTGATACACATTTGCCAAATTGCTTCTGGCAGAGTAGGCGTTGTCATCCAGCTCAATGGCCCTTAGAAAGGTCTTGCTGGCGTAATCCATCTGATTGATATGTGAATACAGTACGCCCAGATTATTCCAGGCTGTTGCGGAGGAGGGGTCGGAAAGTAATGCTTCCCTGGTGTAGGCATAGGCAAGCGACAAATCCCGCTTTAGCAGCTGTTCCATGCTTTTGTTGCTGTAATAAAGAGAGAGAACTTGCTGCTCACCTATTATCCGACGCTTTAGTGGCATACTGACGATGGCCGGATTGATATCGACTACATAACGGTAATTATTGGATCCCTGCTGATGTCGAATCGCATCATTACTGTATTGGCGTCCTTTGAGCCAGATCGAGTTTGGTAAGGAACTCTGCATCAACCTGCTAGTGTTACCCTTGATCAGTCCGGTCACATTGATATGCTGGTTATTGATCCTGGTACCGTTATCCGCATCCCAATAGGGTTGTGCAAGTACCAATTGAAAATCGGCTAGAATATTTACATAATGCGCTGCTGCAACAAAGATGGCTGAAAAGGACAGGCAATTGATTTTACGATTGGTATTCAGCTCAACCAGAGAATAGGTTTCCGTTGAATCGAATTCATAAGATTCAAAATGTCTGAATGCCCAGGAGCGTAAGGCTTGATATCGCTCATAGTCTGATTCCAATGGCAGCACAGCTCTGTCCAGTTCGCTCTTATAGTTGTCCGGCAGGCTCAGGAGAAATTCGGTTTCCAATACCGCAGAATCGGCATTCGGGAATAGATCATCGCGCAACAAGGCGGATAGATCCGGCGCTGATATGCCGCTGAAGTTTGAGGGTGAGAGCCCGGAGCAGGAGCTGAACAACAAAGCCAATAAGGCCAAAAGTCCCGGTTTGAGTCGTTCAATTTGATTGCGCAGCATTAATCAAGCCCCCCGTTGAAAAATTTTGCCAACTAATGGGTAGAGTAGAGGGGATGTTATCCAAGTTCAAGGTAACTCAAAATATTCAGCCCTCTCACTCTAAGCGCAATACTACGTTAGCACTCATCACTTAATTTATCCGCGAAACACTGGGGTGGTTTCGATTTAGTCGCTGAATCTCACTGCAACGGTACAAAAATCGACAGACGGTCCTCGTCTCCCAAGGCTCTGGAAATATGACCCTGCCCCTCAGTATCCTCAGCCAGCAGGATGTGTCCGGGATAAAGGCGCAACTTGGTCCCGTCACCGAACTCCACCTCACTCTCACCGCTTAAGGTGATCACGTACTGGCGCCGGGGTGCGTTGTGGAAGGGCAGATAGTACTCCGGTGAGGTGCGCCGAAATTGGATGCTTTCAGCAGCCTGGATAGCAGAAAGATCAGTGGCCGATCCCTCACGCTGCTGGCTTAGCGGGACTTCATATTCTTCCACGTGAGTCTGCCTATCCTCACCGGTGTAGATGCGCGACACCATGATGGGTTTACGTGCTGCGGCGGCTTCGGCCGTATCGATCTGTGTGATCCAGTAGCCAGTGATAAACAGCGTGGGCACCCAGCCCAACAACAGAAACCATTTGCCTGTACTACTCATCCAGTTCTTCATCGTATTCATTTTTCTTCTCCGCGAGCTTTGCAGATATATTGAGCGATTCAGCGATTTGTCGCTTCAGGGTAGGATTCTCTCCAAAATCGGCTTAAAACCCAAGCCTGGCGAATGCCAGAAGTAACGGTCTGCGTGATAAAGATGGAAACTGGATCCGGGGCGACTAATTCAGAGGGGCTCTAGCCACACCGGCTGCGTAAATGCACCGTTGCGAGTGATATCCCACACCTCGATGCGCAGCCAGTTTCGATTACGCAGATCCATGGGGATATTGAGGGTTTTAGCACCGAATTCACGGGTGTCCGTCAGATCGACCCGGTGGCGATAGATGTTGGCACCATCGCCGGAGACGATTTCCATGTAGGACAGTGGATAGGTCCACTCCAGATTCACATTGACACTCGCCTCGCTGCGGTCCATGCGAACGGGTAAGGTGGCGCCACTCTCGCTACCGCTGACGTCGAATTCCGGAATCAGTACCTCGCCGGTGGTGACGAAGAATTGTCCGGCACTGAGTCTGTCGAGCACGGGTTGCCAGCCATCTTCATAGCGCGGAATGGCATCCATTTTCAGGTAGTTGATGTTCATGGTACCGAACAGTTCGTAGTCTTCGTAGATCTTGAAGATATCAACCTCGCCCAGGATATACTTCCGATTGCCGCCCCAGTTTGCCATGTCATCCTCGAGGTCGAGGACTCGCCAGCCAATCATGTCGCGGGAATAGTCGGCAGGCATCGCCTTCCAGGCACCGCCAAGAAAGCGATCACTCCTGAAAAATGAGGTATCGCGATAGTTGTCGGGAAAACCGGTGGAGCCTTTCACCCTGGGGTGGGCTGTCCAGGCCAGTCCCGCTTCCTTTTGCAGCAGTGCCAGTACGTCGTCGGCGCTGCCCACATGATAGACAGTACCGTAGCCATCGATGGTCTGCTCGAAAGGCTGGTCATTGTTGCGATTCAACACCCAGTTCACTGGCTTTGGAAACAGACTTAACCAGTGACTGCCGAAATGCACGTTGGGTTCTTCGCCCGGAATCAAGAGGAAGTCTTCACTTGATAAACGAGCGAACTCACTGTGCATTACCTGCAGTTGCTCCAGTCGTTCCATGGTATCGAGGCGAGGTATCGCACCGAAATGAAACTCTGCCATATGCACCATGTCCACGCCCATGCGTTTGAAGAAATTCACGAAATCCGGATCTTCCAGTCCGGTGGGGATGCCGGTTGTATTCTGCTCCCGTTGTTGATTGATAAAATCCATAGAATGTTCGTGATGATAATGGCTGCTCAGAGTCTTATAACCCGGCAAAGGCTTGAATGTATCATTGCGAGTGTAACGCTTTACAATTTCCAGGTTATCCAATCCTGACTGCCGTGATACAAATAGCAGTACACCGAGTTTCTGCTCGCTGCCCGGTTGGGCGTTTACCCAGGGTACGAAGCGGCGATCACCCATCGGGGGTTGCCTTACGCCCCAGGCGAAGCCATTGATCATGTCCAGGTATTCATTGCCGGCCCAGTTGTAGCCAAAGTTGTCGGCGAAATCGAGCGGGTAGAGGTATTGGTGAGGAAACGGAGAGATGACCAGCGACCCGCTATCGGAAGCCAGCGCCATACTGCGGTAGCGCGTCTGATAAACGTTGGCGGTTTCTTCGATGACTGCTATGGATTTGGGGTTGTCGAGGGAGTCGATCCATTCCAGCCGATGCTGGTCGGTATCCGGCTTGGCCAGCCCTACGTGGTAGAGAAAAGCGGTTGCCGGGCGGTCCGTGGAAACCCTGGCTTCCATGTGTACGAAGGGACTGTCGTGGTACAGGATAAACGCCAGCGATCCGGAGAAATGGGTACTGTTCAAACCATCGATTTCAATGGTGGCTCGACCGCCTTCGGTGGCAACGCTTATATTTTCCGGGATCAGGTAGCCCTTCTCGACGGCATAGGGCCTGGTGGGTACGCGGTCGAAAAATATCTCCCAGCCGCCTCTTAATTCGAGATCCCGTTCTCCCACCCAGAAAAGATAATTGGGATCGACTCCCTCGATCGCCGCCTCAGCGTCGATTCCCAGGGCGCGGATCAGGGGAGCTGCTGCATTGTTGCCACGTCGTGGGATGAATTGTAAATCGATATAGGCTTTTCCTTCAGGGGCGTCCCATGTCAGCACGAGCCCGTCGTCTCGTGTGCTTAGTTCGAAACCATCCGCCCCATCGAAATCATTCGTGTCTATTTCGGCGCCGTATAACGGTGTGCTTAAAAGGTAAAGAAGGATTGGGAAAATTTTTTTCATAGGACCATCAACTCATAAGATTCAATTCAGGTATTGGGATCAGCGCAAGACTTGTCAATCTGATAATTCCCAGACAAATCTGTAGCGGACATTTTCAACTCTAACCGGCGCGTTGAACACGATCCTGGGTTCGAAGCTAAGGCGAGAGGCAGCACGGAGTGCGGATTCATTGAAGACACCCAGAGGTTCGGCCTCCTCAATCTGTAGATCTTCTACTGTCCCGTTCTCGGTCACTGTGAAACTGACCACGGCGAACCCTTCGATACGCAATTCCAAAGCCACCTCGGGGTAGTCAGGTGTTATGTAGCGCTTGGAAATCAGATCGCGATATTCAATCTCTTCCGAGGGTGGATCCACCAGTATGGGATTATCTTCTTCCAATTCATAGCGAAATACGTAGCGGATATCTTCGATAGGCTGGCTACGGGTATTTTCAAAAGTCATACGGCGTGCCGCATTGGTCGCGGAGAGTTCGAAATAACCCGACGGTTCCTCCTGAATAGTTTCGATGCTGTTCCCGATCACAGTGCCATCTTCGTTGACTGTGAAACTCAGCATTACCCAGCCTTCGACTCCGAGATTTCTCGCACGCAATGGATAGAGGGGTTGCGCCGTGCGCAGTGGAATAAGGCCGCGTGTGAAATTTGGTGGCGGGCTAATTTCATCCCGTGACCCGGCATTGCCTGGTGAGGGCTCGTCGTTCACGGTGGCACAACCATAGAACAGAAGTAAGCAGGGTGCCAATGCGCACCAGGATAGAAGTCTATTGTTGCGTTGCCATTTTTTTTGGAGAGTGATATCCATGGCTATTCTTCTAGTTCAAAAGGTTGTTCTGAGTCTAAATGCCAGTTCCATTCCGTTGCCGTTGCAGTAGTCCTCTATTTCTTCCACGATACCATCCGCAGTTGCGCCGACGAAACGGATGCGGGTTCGGCAAAATTCACTATCTGTAATATTGCGCGATTCAAATCTGAACGTCAGGTTGCCGAAGGCTTTCTTTTCCAGGTATGCCGACAGATAAGGGCTCTCTTTGCGCTCCTCGATGTCGATGATATCGAATTCTTTTCGCCCCGTGCTGCCATTGGAGCTGTTGGAATAGTTCAGTCCATAAGCCAGTCCGTATTCAGTAATGTCATGGCGAAAACCCATATTGCCTTGCCATCGGCCGTTGTTTCGCTGGCGGCGTTTGATGCCTAGAAAAGGATCGGTAAACTCGGAATCTCTCAAACGGATGCCCGTGGTCAGCAAGGCGTTGGGCAAACCCAGCATACCCAGCTTGGTGCTGATATCGAGATTCAGGCCATAGCGTTTACCATCGCCGATATTACCACGGGCCGAACGCAAATCATCGGGGCTGGTGGAAACATCCACCTTGTCGATATGATCCTCGACATCGCGGTACCAGAATTGTGCATT